>CADCPK010000255.1 GCA_902803215.1 uncultured Lachnospiraceae bacterium | reverse complement strand
TCAGTTCCTCTCAGCCGTTTTCTCCGCCGCTTTCGCTCCCAAAACCCCAACAACGATCATCACAATACCATAGACAAGCGTAAGCCTCACCGCCTCCGCCGCCGACTCTCCCGCAAAGGCACCGGTCAGCACTCTCTGCCACAGCTGTATCGGCAGATATTTCGGCACCGCCGCCAGCACTTCGGGAAGAAACGAAGCCGGAAAAAGCCCTCCGCCCAGCACAAACACCAGCAGACTGACCAGCAGATAAACGAGGCTGCCCGATTCGCCCGAGGCAAACGAATAGATCATATGCATAAAAGCTGCAAGCGAAAACGCCACAGGAAGAAGCTGCAGCATGGTAGAAGCACGGAAAACGGCAAAATCCGCAAAGCGCGAAACGATAAAGCAGGTGACAACCAGCAGTCCACAAAGAACAGCCGTCACAACGGACAGCCTGGCAAAAACGCCCGCCGCGTCGCGCACCCCCGTGCGGGCCAGACACTTTCTGACCACCGGGCTCTCCTTCTTATAAAGCGAAGAAAAGCTCACGCCAAACAAAATGCAGATGGCCGCCAATATGCCGGTCACGGTATAAAACACCGGAAGCCCTGTCTCTCCATAAGGCGAGATCACCTTGACATTGTAGGCGGCGGCCCGCTGCAAGGCCAGGCCCAGATATTTGACCGCGATCTGCCCGGTGACTGACGGGACCTTCTTGTTCGTCTCGTACACCTCCGCCGCGTCATAAAGCGCATACACGGCCGATTCACCCGTCTGCAGCATGGTCATGGCCACATCGATCAGGTCCTTGAACATACTCACGGATAAGAGCGACCCCGAAGCGACCTGCACCTTCACCGGTGTGTTCACGCCGCTGTTCACATCCTCATAAAGATCCTCGGGAAGATACGCCGCAGCCTGATATTTTCCTGCCTTGAGCCCTGCCACCGCCTCTTCCTCGGAAACCTCGTGGAAGCGGCATACAGCCCTGACGGACTCCATGTTCTGCACGATCCCCGCGCCCATCTTTATGGTAGGATCGTTCCCCTCGGTAACCAGGGCAACATCTATCCCCGGGAGCACGGACGAATCGCCCGTCGCGCTGTACAGCACAAAGCCGGCCCCGGCAAGCGCCAGAGCGGTGACCGCCAGGGTGATAAAAAAGCGCGGCAGGATGGCCAGTCCCTTTTTCCAGATCAGTTTGCAATAAATAAAAGCGTGTTTGTTCATATAAGCTCAGCACTCTCCGGCCCGCAGCATGTCCGCCGCTTCATCGGCCTCGACCCGGCTCATCACGCCGCTCTTCAGATAGAAAAGCCTTGTGCAGAACCTCAT
This sequence comes from uncultured Lachnospiraceae bacterium, assembly GCA_902803215.1. GTDB lineage: Bacteria > Bacillota > Clostridia > Lachnospirales > Lachnospiraceae > Blautia_A. Next base: position 8,533 of record CADCPK010000255.1, on the reverse strand, counting down.
CTCCTGCTCATCGTGGGTGGAAAGGATCACGATCCCGCCCCGCGATGTGAACGCACGAATATAGTTTCTGATGATCTCCTTCTGGTGAAGATCCAGCGAGGAAGTAGGCTCGTCCATGATCAGCACGGACTGATTCTTCGCCGCCGCACAGGCGATCGCCAGACGGCGCTTCATCCCGCCCGACAGCGACCTCACCTTTAACGGAAGCAGCTCTCTCAGCTGAAGCTCGTCCAGCACCGGCAGGTCGGAAGGAACATGCCCGCCATACCAGAGCCGCAGATTGTCGCTCGACGAAAGATCCTCCAGAAGCGGGTTCTCCTGCGGAAGATAGCCGATCAGCTTTTCAAAAGCATTTTTATTCCCAATCATCTCGTGTCCGAAGCACGTAAAGCGCCCCGAAGTCGGCTTGCTGATCCCTGCAAGAATAGATAGCAGAGTACTCTTTCCGCTGCCGTTGATCCCCACTATTCCCACACAGTCGCCTGCTACCGCCTCAAAGGACACGTGGTCGAGCACGTCCTTTTTCCGCCGAAAGGACCGGCTCATTTCGATGACAGCCAGATCTGGCTCTGCAGGTTTATTGTTGTCTGTTTTTTGCATTCTTAAATTCCTCCCCTTAACCCCGGAGTCAATTTAGCGCTTTAGACCTTTTCAGTCTTACAAGGAACATGATCCCTCTGAACCACAGTTCCAGACACATGGCGATCCACATACCGGTGAGCCCCACCCGCGGACACAAAAACGCGGCGAGCGGAAGCCTCACCAGCCACATGCTGACAAAGTTGATGATGCTTGGCCCCAGTGTATCCCCCGCTCCGCGGAACACGCCCGAAGCGACGATCGAAGCCGCAAACATCGGCTCCGCAAAGGCCTCAATGCGGAGGATGCGGGCACCCAGCGCACGGATTTCGGGGTCAGGCGAAAGAACGCCGATCATCTGCGGCGCAAACACATACATCAGAACGCCTGTGCAGGCCATGATCGCCATGCCGAAGATGACCGTCATCCATGCGAGCCTCTTCGTCAGATCCTTTCTTCCGGCACCAAGACTCTGGCCGATGATCGTGGTGGCCGCCGCCGAAACGCCGTACCCCGGCATATAGCAGAGCCCTTCCGCGGTCACCGCAAACGAATGCGCCGCCAGGGATATATTTCCGAGGGGCGAAATGATCTTCGTCACGCCCACATAGGCCCCTCCCATGATGGCATTTTCCACCGCGACCGGGCCCGAGATGCGCGCAGCAGTTACGAGCTCCTGACGGTTAAAGGGACTGTGCTCCCCTCTGCGAAGATGCAGCGGCTTAGAGCGCCCCAGCAGGAACCGGAGCATCAGACCGGCACAGACCGTCTCGGAGAGTGCCGTCCCCAGCGCCGCCCCCGTTACGCGAAGGCCGGCTCCCGGAAGAGTAAACTTAAGTCCCCAAATGCTGACTGCCCTTGTGGGAAAGATCAGCAGAGAATTAAAGACCACATCCATGAAGCAGCATGCGATGTTCAGTACGCTGGGAACCCGCATGTTTCCGCTGCCCTGCAGCATGCCGCCGGCGGTGTAGCGTATGGCCATCGCGGGAGTCATCAGTGCAAAGATCAGGAAATACATGGAGCCGTCATGCCGTATCTCCTCTCTTCCTCCCAGCCACACGGGAAGGAAGCCGCTGATGGCACTTCCGATCAGCATGATCACAAGGCTCACACAAAGCACGGCGATCAGTCCATGCTTTACCAGACCGCGGGCACCATTTTCGTCCCCGGCCCCGATGCGGTGTGCCACCTGGACCGTAAAGCCTGCCGAGGCGGCCGAAACCAGCCCGCCGAACATCCATGTGGTGGAAGATACCAGCCCGATTGCAGCCGATGCCTCGGCGCCGAGCCTTCCCACCATGGATGCGTCTATATATTCCATCATGACCGATGAGATCTGCGCCAGGATCGCAGGAATGCTGAGTATTGCCGTCATGCGGAGCTGCTGCCCCGTGTCCAGCTGCCCTCCCGTCCGCAGGATCTCAAGATAATCTGTCTTCTTCATAAATTAAAAACCAAACTCCCGATTACTTCCTCTTTGCCCCTTTTTACAAAGTGTGATATAATTTCTCTCACGCACCCGAAAAAAGCAGAAAGAGAGTGACTTTATGAATCGCAAAGATATTTCCGAAATAAAAAAACAACTGAATCCCGACCGTTGCTGCCTCACCCGCATCTGCGGATGTTATGTTGATGCCGAAAAGCAACGAAAGACGGAACTCAGTCAGATCTTCCTCTCCCTCGCGGAGGAAGAAATGTTCAAATATTTTGACATCCTGAAGAAAACCCTCTCCGGCACCGTCGGCCGGAATCTCCTCTCCATGGAGTTTCCCCTTGAGGCCGAAGCCGAAGGCTCGCAGCACGAGTTTCTTCGAAAGCTGGTAAAAAGCCGTCTTACCGATGATACACTGCTTGACGCTTTCTATCAACAGGTAATCGAAAAATTCGACTATGCCGAAAACTACTATATCATTCTGGTCCACGGTGTCTACGATATTCCCGGCAAGGCCTCGGACGGCACGGAAATGTTCGACGCCTCGGACGAAGTGTACGAGCACATCATCTGCAGCATCTGCCCGGTCAACCTCTCCAAGGCAGGGCTCTGCTACAACACCGAGACCAATGCCATCGAGGACCGTATCCGCGACTGGATCGTCGAGATGCCCGAGACCGGCTTTCTGTTCCCCGCCTTCACGGACCGCGGGAGCAACCTGCACGAGATCCTCTACTACGCCAAAAAGGCGGAGAAGAGTCACGCAGAATTCGCCTACGATCTTTTTGGCTGCACGCCTCCCCTGTCCCCCTCCGGGCAGAAGGATTCGTTCAACGCCCTGGTCGAGGAGACCCTCGGCGAAACCTGCAGCTATGAGACCGTGGTCAACATCCACGAAAAGCTTAGCGAGCTGATCGAAGGTGCCAAAGAAGAGCCCGACCCGGTGATCCTCACCAAGTCCGAGGTGCGCCGCGTCCTCGAAGAGTGCGGGGCCGACGAGGAGCACCTCTCCTCCTTCGATGAGACCTACGACACGACCGCCGGCGAGAACACAGCGCTCATGGCCGCCAACATCACCAACGCAAAAACGATGGAGATCGAGTCCGCCGAGATCAAGGTACGCGTGTCCCCCGAGCAGTCGAAGCTCATCGAGACCCGCGTGATCGACGGCCGCAAGTGCCTTGTGATCCCGCTCGACAGCGAGGTGACCGTGAACGGGATTGCCGTGAGAGTTTGAGTGTTATATCAGCATTGTTTTATTCTCGATGGTAAAATTGCTCACCGAGCTGTTGTACATGTGATACAGGAAGAAATTCTGATGATTCAGCGCATATTCTGTGGCGCTTTCGATCAGGTAATCCTCAGGGCTGTCTGAATCCAGATAGCCCAGGATGAACCCGTCAAAATCGTTTTCCTTATCCAGCCGGCCGAAGCCGCACTCCTCGAGTATTGTGGACAGCGAGTTCTCATCGATGGCAAGAAGCTTTATCTCCTTCACACCGTCTATATTGTGGTTAACCAGGCGGTCGAAGAAAATAAGATAACAGATGAGCGTCGTCCGGTCGATATCCAGCTTTCCGGTCAGATAATTTCGCACGCTGTTCTCTCCGGAGCGATTCCGCTGGTACCCTCTGTCCTCCCCGTCGAGCCCATGGATGCCGTCGAGAAGTTTTTCCATCTCCTCCTGCTCTTTCACCATCTTGTCGAGCAGTTCTTCATCGGAGAGCCCCTTCCATTCCGGCTTGTAAATGCGGATGGAACGGCAAAGGCTGGCCCTGTCTTTTGGGGGAAGCTTTTTCGGATCCCCGTAATATTCCAGGAGCACTTCCATCCAGTCGATCGATGTATACTCAAAATAGAAGTAATTGAACGCATCATAGATCGCGCCGCAGGAGATCCGCGAATCCATCAGAAGCTTTTCGGCATCCTCCGGCGACATGTTCTCTCTTTTCAGCTGCGTGATCCCTTTAAGGACCGTAAGCCCCATCAGAGTATCGTCGTCCTGTTCCCCCCTGCGCTTCATCTCTACATACGCGTTTATTCTGGTGAGCAGAAAAGCATACAGGTATTTGCAGAAATAATAGCGTGCTTTTTCCCTGACGCTCGAAAACTCCATCAGATTTTCCCGCATGTAGATGATAAAACTCAGCTGATCATCGGGCAGCTTGATGATATCCCTCTCGAGCTTTCTGGTATGCGTCTGGGTCTCCCACTCGTGGAACGCATCAAACTCCTTCTGATAAGTGAGCAGATATGACCTGATCGTGTTCGGCGTGAGGTCTTTTCCGCTCATGAGGCCCGAAGTCAGCACTTCGTCCGGCACCTCTTTTCTGCATTCTCTGCGAAGCTCGCTCCAGGCTTCGAACGACATCTGTTTGCTGAAAGCCTGAATGAGTCCCGCCTCGGTAAAGTTGCGCGAATAGAGCCTGTCAAAGCCTGCCTGCATCAGCTTTTCGTTCAATTCGTCCAGCGTCAGCCTCTGGTTAAAGCCCAGAGCGATCAGGCGCTGTCTGGGAGGGATCTTCTTGAATACCGTGGGGTTCATGCTTGTGCAGGCTTTGATCGCGTCCTCCTCCGAAAGCTCTCCGAGTGAAAGGAGCATCTGCTCGAAGGCAGTTTCGCCGCGGGCCGATTTCTTTCCTGTGGCCGGCTTTGCGGGCGCCGGTTTTTTTACAGCCGCCGGTTTTTTCTCTTCTTTTACCGTAGTTTTTCTGAACAGGTCCATACTGTTAATCCTCTCCTTTTGTCACGCCGACCTTACTTTTTTCCGGAGGCTGCGTTCCCCCGTCTGATACCCGGAAGGGTAGACAGCTTTCTCCCAAGCTGCTTCTGCATTTCTGTGTCCGCCGTACCGTTCTCTGCGGCGGCGGTCACCGTGAGCGCATATCCGTCATAGGTTTCCGTCGTTTTATCCATGCTGACTGTCAGGTTTTTGGCACGGAAGTAAACGCCGCGCATTCTCCCGTCCTCAAAATGACAGGCCTTGTAGATCGTTTCTATATTGCTGACCGCTTCGGAAAGCGTGAGCGTTTTGTCAAACTCCACCGTGACGGCACCGGTCATATCGCAGACTATGCGGCTTCGAATGCCGGTATCGGTTACCGCCTTTCTGATCTCTTTTCGGTAATTCGGTATAAAGGCTTCACATGGGCCCAGATCATCGCTGGTCGGGTTTCCTTTTTCGTCAAAGCACCGTACATGGTCCAGGCGATAAAGAACGTTCGAGTAATCTGTTCCGCGGTGCAAACTGCCGATGTAATTCAGAAGATACCTGTTTTCATCGGTGATCGGAACCTTCACTCCATCTCCCACGCACAGTGTGCTGAAGGCAAGAACACACCTTCCCCCGTCATCGATCCTCGGTACTCCCTGCGCCAGCACAACATGGCTGTAGATTCCTTCATAGGTATCGGACCCCAGGCCGTCAAGTTCGATATACACCGGAGGGGCATCGTCTGTCCGCAGAAGTTTCTCCACCTTCTGTTTTATCGTCGGGCCTTCTTCCGACGCAGTTCCCTCATCAAGCACCATCAGCGCCTCATAGGTCCCGTTCCCTTTTGAAACAAACGAAAGACTGTTGCCCGTCGGCGAGATCGTACCTATACGGTACAGCCAGGTAGAAGTCACTCTCACGTTGCTGCTGCCCATGAAAAGCGTTTTAAGTACAAACGGGCTGACATCCCCGATGTTCATTGTCACGCAGATGGATCCGTGCTCTTCGTATGTGATCGCGTAAGGTCTCCCCAGCCTGTCGAGACGCGCTTTCATGTTGATCTCCACCATGGCGATCTCACCCTTGTTGGGGGTGCCGCTCACGGGATTGTAGGTGGCTTTAAGTATCGGTCCTTTGATCTCGTCAGGATCCACCTGATACGTGCCTCCCTGTACCACTGAGGAAGAAGAACTCTCATCGCTCCGGCTTCTCGCCTGTGCATCGTTCAGGTAGGAAGCGGCGCGGAGGTTGCTTTTCAGATGCTCCTGCGTACGGTCTGTGTCCGAAGTCCATACGAACCATGTTGAACAGTCCTCATCCACATACACCCGGGATCCTTCCCGTACATTATTTTTAGGATCCGGATTCTGGAGGAAATCCATGTCATAATAAAAATGCAGTTCCTCGTCTTTGTGATCCTTCAAAAGGTTCTTAAGCATTTCCTGAACAGGCTGCGCCACCGTCACGACAATATATCCGGCACCGCCCTCTTCGTCATCGTCTTCTTCGGTGGATGATGTGAGGGAGGCCGTCCCGGCGTCATCTATCGTCACATCGTCTTCGGCCACCGCCCTGATCTCCGGAATATCCGCCGGGACCATGATCGAGTGCATGTTGTCCTTTTCATCCTTAAACCCTATGCTGGTTTTAAAGCTGCCGCTGAGCAGTCCGCTGAAGACATCCTCCGGGTCGGACTGTTCGAACAGACGGTCCGCCGTTGTCACCAGAAGCTCTCCTTTATCGTTTTCCTCGATATCGGTAGGAACATCCTTCGTAAGAAGCTCTATTCTGCCCAGTATCGCTTCTTTCTGCCTTTGAAACTGTTTCTCGTGCTCCGGCACAGGACATACCAGTATTTTTTCTTTTACTTCTACTGCATAGCGGATAGCAGGAAAATAATGCACAATCACCGCAGCCACGGCAGCAACCGCAGGGATCGCTGCCCACCACCGGCGAAGAGGCAGCTTCTTTCTCTCGATCTTCGGCTCAAAAATATCTTCGGGCAGGCAGCTCTTCAGTTCGTCGAGCACTTCTTCAAAGGTGCGGTAACGGTCCTCGGGATCTACCGCCATGCCCTTCAGCAGGATCTCCTCCAGCCTCTTGTCTATTTCGATGCCCTGCTCCGAAGGCGGAACAAGCTCATCAAAATACATACGGCTCATCGCTGCCTTCGGCTCATTCCCCGTGATCATATAATACACAGTGGCAAAAAGCGAATATACGTCCGACCAGGAACCGACAGGAAGACCCACCTTCTGTTCCACAGGAGAAAAAAATTCCTTAAACACAAGGGACATGGTCGCACCGGCGTCCAGCATTTTGGCCGAGCCGAAGTCGAACAGGCAGTAAGAACCGTTCTCGCGCACCATGATGTTGTCGGGAGCAATATCCCGGTGGATGATCTGCGCCGCGTGCACTTTGCAAAGCGCCTGCATGATCGGGATCAGGTGCGCGAATGCCTCTTCGGGGGCGATCTTCCCTTCTTTTTTGACCTTCTCCTCCAGCTCTGTCCCGTCCAGAAATTCCATGACAATATACGCCGTATTGTTTGCTCTGAACTGGTCGAGAACCCTTACAATGTAGGGCTCATCCAAAAAACCGCGCAGAATGACAGCCTCCTGGAGGGCTTTCTCCTTCATCTGCTCCAGCTCCTGGACATCACTGTCGTCGATCACCACAAAGTTGTCCCCACCCGGATTTCTGACCATGAGGCCCTTCTTGTAGAGTTCTTTTACAGCCACCTGAGTTTCGTCTTTTAAGTCGACAGCCTTATATGTAATTGAAAATCCTCCGTGCCCGATCTCCTGTTCGATCCGGTATCGACCGTTCAGGATCACTCCCGGCGATAGAGCAAAATTCATATCTTCTTCCCCCGCAAAATGCGACATACACGCTGTTTTTGCACTTCTCGCGACTCCGCTGTACACAGAGTCATTTATACTATTATAACACGGTTTGGGGCAGTAGGGAACACAGGCATTGCAAATTTAACAAACAGGCGTTGTGAAAGGAGGATTTTTCTGTTAAAATTGAGGGAACTTACGGAACATTTTTTTTCGTATTTAAGAAAGGATATTCAGATGGTTTATAAGGAAATACAATTTGTAGAAAAGCCGGTTTCCCGCATATTTTTCGGCACGGCAACAGATCCGTTTCTTGCCGGCACGGATCAGAGCGAGCTTCTGGACGCAGTTCTGGCGCTGGGAGTAAACGCCATCGATACCGCCAGGGTCTATCAGGGATCGGAAGGTGTCATCGGAAACTGGCTCGCTTCGCGCGGATGCAGGGACAAGGTGGTTCTCCTCAGCAAGTGCGCGCATCCCAGTCCGCTCGGCGTAAAACGAGTGAGTGAAAAAGCGATCAGAAGTGATTTTGAGACGTCCTCCCGCAATCTGCAGACGGACTACATCGACATTTATCTGCTGCACCGCGACAATCCCAAGGTGCCGGTGGGCGAGATCGTAGAACTGTTAAACGCCATGCATGCGGAGGGAAAGATCGGCGCCTTCGGTGGGTCCAACTGGACACACGAACGTATTGAAGAGGCTAACGAGTACGCCTACGCGCATAATCTGCAGCCGTTTACCGCCTCCAGCCCCTACTTTGGTCTGGCTGACCAGATCTGCGACCCCTGGGGCGGCGGGTGCATCTCCGTCGCCGGCCCCAACAACGAACCCGCCCGCGACTGGTACCGCAAAGCCGGTATGCCGATCATCGCCTATTCGAGCCTTGCAAACGGGCTGTTCTCCGGCCGCATGAAGAGCGACGACACCGCCAACGTATCCAAATACCTCAACAAATATTCC
>CADCPK010000254.1 GCA_902803215.1 uncultured Lachnospiraceae bacterium | reverse complement strand
GACTGGTACCTCAGGTTTATGCAGGAGAAGGAGAAGACCAATGTGGCGCTTCGCCTCACTGCGTACGAAGTGTTTGACAGGCCCGATGAACAGCGGGAGAACGTTTATCTGACGGCGGATGGGGATATCGATTTTGACGCGCTTCGTGCCGATGCCGCGAAGGACGGCGAGGAGGCGTGCGGGGGCAACCCGTTTTTTGTGAAGAAAAGCTACTATAATAATTATATCGTAAAAGTCATGGACAAGGTGAAGGACGAAGGGATCAGGACCGGATACAGTGTTTCGCCGGAGTTTGATGATTTTGAGTGTTTTTTGAAGGTATGTACGGAGCTTGGCGTTGAGCCGCTGATCGTGATCTCTCCGGTCAACGGTTATTGGTACGACTGGATCGGATTCCCGGCGGAGGCCAGGGAGGAGTATTACAGTCAGGTGCGTGACCTGGCCGGGAAATATGGGGCGAAGACGGCTGATTTTTCGGACAGGGAGTACGAAGAGTATTTTATGGAAGATACTGTACATGTCGGATGGAAAGGGTGGGTGGATGTCTGTGAAGAGATCTACAGATTCGCAAGTGAATAAGGCTGCCGCGGGGGCGGAGCCGGAGGCCGGGAAGGAGCATCCTTTCGTCAAGTGGCTTGTGGTGTTTTTTGTTATCATACTTGCGCTTTATCTTTATTTTGTGCTGGCCGATCTTTCGACGGCGCCGCAGTATGTATACAGTCAGTTTTAAGGACCGGCCATGTTACTGTTCCCGTCCCAACGCATCTTGTGTGCGGGAATGGTAACATTTATTATTCTAAATTTTCCGTTAATGTGTCTTTAATCTTTCTCCAAAGACGGTTTAAGAAACGGGGTGTATTGTATGTCTTGTCAAAGAGATAAAGCACTTGGAAGTGCTGATCGGATAGTCAAAGGCAAGACGGTAAAGACAGAGAACCGTCCCCTGTCTTGCCAATCACACATCATACACAGGAGGAAAGAAAATGGATAACCTTGAGAAAGTCGAAAAACTGAGAGAGAGAGCAAATGTTACTTATGAAGAGGCGAAGGAAGCGCTTGAGAATAACGACTGGGATCTTCTGGACGCTATGGTTGCCCTGGAGAAGGAAGGGAAGACGGTAAAGCCTGAGCAGACCGCTTATTCCACCAGCTATGAGGAGCAGGCGAATTACACACCTGTTACGGAAACGGTTTCTGCAGGGGTGAAGAAGGAAAAAGAGGGGATCAAGGGATTTTTCCGCAGATTCTTTGACATATGCAGAAACAACGCGTTTGTGGTGAAGAGAAATGAAGAGCAGATCATCAACATCCCGGTGATCCTGATGATCGTGATCCTGTTCTTCTCGTGGAGAGTGTCGCTGGTGGTTCTGGTTGTCGGTCTCTTCTTTGGATTCCGTTATTCCTTTGAAGGAAGGGATGAGTTGAAAGAGGCAAATGAGTTGATGCAATCTGCGGGCAACGCAGCCGAGAAGGTTAAGGAAGAGTTCACCAAGGATCGTACAGAGGAAATGTGAAGGTTAAGGAAAAAAATAACCGAGTTGATGTAACAGGGCTGGGCGTAGGCTAAGCATGAGTTTACAACTTAATTGCACAGAGCAGTTATAAAGAGATGCAGGAAGTGTTTACACGTAACTGAAGGAGAAAAAGTATGGATGCAGCGATTCTGATCGTGGAAGATGAAGAGAAGCTCTCGCGTTTTATCGAACTGGAGCTGGTTCATGAAGGGTACCGTACGGATAAGGCTTTTGACGGAAGGGAGGGCCTCACAAAGGCCCTCGAGGGAGATTATGATCTGATCCTTCTGGATATCATGCTTCCGGGGCTGAATGGGCTTGAAGTGCTCCGCCGTCTTCAGAAAGAGAAATCCACGCCCGTGATTTTGCTGACGGCCCGCGATGCCGTGATGGATAAGGTAGCGGGGCTTGATGCAGGAGCGGTGGACTATATCACGAAGCCTTTTGCGATCGAGGAACTGCTGGCCCGCATTCGTGTGGCGCTTAAGCTGCACCCGATGATGCGGGATGATTCGAATAATAATACGGGCGATAAAAATAAGGAAGGGATCCTCACCTGGGGATCCCTTGTGATGGATATTCCTGCGCACACCGTGCATTATGCGGGACACGAGATCACGCTTACCAACCGTGAGTTTATGATGCTGCGGACTTTGCTTGAGAATGTGGATATCGTGCTTTCGAGGGATACGCTGCTGGAGAAGGTGTGTGGGTATGAGTACATGGGCGAGACCAATATGATCGATGTTTATATTCGCTATTTGCGTTCTAAGATAGATGATGTGTTTTCGGTGAAGATGATCCAGACCGTCAGGGGTGTGGGATATGTGATCAAGAGCTATGGGTCGTGATCGTGATGTCGGGGCGGTATCGCCCCGGCTTTTTACACGATGAGAGTGGCGCGGCAGATTGCCGGTCACTTTTGCCAACCGCTCAGGAGGCATAAATGTGGTTGTATGCAGCTAAGGTGATGAGATATGAAGAAAAAGAAGGAAGAGAATCGGAAGCGTATGGGTTCCATCATACGGAAACTTCACTTTCATGAGATCGGCAAGAACATCGGCAGGTGCTTCCGGATGGATTTTTTGCTCTATGCGGCAGTCTGCGTTGCCTGGGTGCTGGGGCAGGAGATCGCTTCGCTTGGGACGGTTTCTTTTGAGAATGACCGTGCGCTTAACATGGAGCCCGGGGGAATATTGGTGTACCGTGTACTGACAGACAGGCGTGAGATCCTGAAGGTGGAGCTGAATGAATTTTTGCTATTCGTCACTTTTGCGGTAGTGAGCTTGTTTGTTTTGCAGTTTTTGATGATGTGGCTGGGTTATTTTGTCGAGGACAGGAGGCTTCGTCGTATCATGAGCCCTTTGGACAAGCTGGCCATGCGTGCGGATGAGCTGAGCAGGCTTTCCTTTTCGGAGGATAAATACCAGGTGCTGGAAGAGGCCATCACGCAGATCAAGCCGGATGAGTCGCATATGCTGTCTTTTGGGGACAGTGATCTGCAGGGTGTAGAGACGGCGATGAACAACCTGATCCGTCGGATGCAGGAGACTTACCGGCAGCAGGCGCGGTTTGTGAACGATGCTTCGCATGAGCTGAGGACGCCGATCGCGGTGATCGAGGGTTATGCTAATATGCTGGATCGCTGGGGGAAGGATGACCCGAAGATTTTGGAAGAGTCGATCGCGGCGATCAGGCATGAGTCTTCGCATATGAAGTATCTGGTGGAGCAGCTGCTTTTCCTGGCAAGGGGTGATAGCGGGCGGACGGAGCTGCATATCGAGGCTGTGGACCTTAATGCGATCATGCGTGAGATCTATGAAGAGTCTTTCATGATCGATGAGAAGCATGTGTACCGGTTTAGCGATCCCGGGGCGGAGAGCCTTATGATTCAGGCGGATCCCGGGCTTTTTAAGCAGGCGGTGCGTATACTGGTTGATAACGCGGCGAAGTATACCGCGGAGGGGGATGATATTCTTCTGAGCTGCGGGAAAACAGCGGCCGGGGAGCCGTTTGTTCAGATCCAGGATACCGGGATCGGGATGGCGGAGGCGGATGTGCAGCATATGTTTGAGCGGTTCTACCGTTCCGATGGGGTGCGGTCCTATGATGGCACCGGGCTGGGGCTTTCAATCGCGAAGTGGATCGTGGATAAGCATAAGGGGCACTTTGAGACGCTTTCGAGAGAGGGGCTGGGCACTCGCATTCGGATCGTGCTGCCGCAGTGAAACAGGGGGAAGAGTAACGGGTGGTGAGGGTGACACGAGAGGGCGGTTTACCGCCCTCTCGTTTTATTTATCCCCCCGCGGGGCTTGTATGGTAATAATTCCATGTATATAATTACTGCAGTTGGTTAAAGTGAAGGAGGTATAATTATGCACATGGCTGATGCTCTGCTGGCGCCTGCGGTTGCGGCGACGATGTATGTTGCTTCGGGTACGGCGGCCGGTGTTTCTTTGTACAGGCTCAGGAAGGAGAACGAACCGGATAAGCTGCCGGTGATGGCGGTGACTTCTGCGCTTGTTTTTGCGGGACAGATGATCAATTATACTATTCCGGGGACAGGCTCTTCGGGGCACATGTGTGGCGGTATGCTGCTGTCGGCGCTTTTGGGGCCCCATGCGGGATTTTTGTCCATGATCGTTATCCTGGCGATCCAGTGTCTCTTCTTTGCGGACGGGGGCCTGATGGCGCTGGGGGCGAATGTTTGGAACATGGCCTTTTATGGCTGCTTTGTCGGATATTTTCTGATATGGCGGCCGATCATACGCGGCAAGTGGTTCGGAAGCGGAAAAGGCGCAATGCGTCTTCGCATCATTGCGGCGTCCGTCATTGGCTGTGTGGTGACTCTTCAGCTGGGAGCGTTTTCGGTGGTCCTGGAGACATCGCTTTCGGGGATAACCGATCTGCCGTTTGCTGCTTTTGCGGGCCTGATGCAGCCGATTCACCTGGCAATCGGCTTTGTGGAAGGTGCGATCACGGCTGCTGTACTCAGCTTTGTATATGCATCCCGGCCGGAGCTTTTGAAGGATGTCACAGAGACAGAAAGAGGTTTGGAAGCAAAACGCTCTCTTAAGTCGACCGTGGCGATCCTTGCGGCGACTGCCGTTGTTGTCGGTGGAGGCCTCAGCCTTCTGGCGAGCGGTAATCCCGATGGTCTGGAGTGGGCTCTTTTTGGAAATCAGGAAAGCGGATATTCTGCAAACATGGGACTGGATGAAGAGAACTTTGGCATCGAGAGCGATGCGGCCAGGACGGCAGAAAGTATTCAGGAGACATCTTCCTTCCTGCCCGACTATGCTTTTAAGGGCAGCGACAGCCCGGTCGGTACTTCGGTTTCGGGCATTGTCGGTTCGGTCATGGTCGCAGGGGTTGCGGCGCTCATTTGTATTGCAGGAGGATATTTCCGCAAAAAACGGAACATTGCATCATGAATAAAATGGATAAAGCCCTTCGCGAGCTCACCCGTATGGATGAGCTCGCGGGACAGGATTCGCCCCTCCATCGGTTGAATGCGGGGGCGAAACTTATTTCTACGATCGTATATATTCTGACGGTCATGTCTTTTCACAAGTATAATCTGACAGGACTGATTCCGATGCTGCTCCTGCCGGTGCTGCTTTTTCAGGTCAGCGGCATTCCGGTCCGTACGTGTTTTTACAAGCTTCGGATCGTGCTGCCTCTTGTAATGGCGGTCGGCCTTTTTAATCCTTTCTTTGATCGGGCTGTTCTGGTGCGGATTGGGGGATTTTCGGTCTCGGGCGGAGTGGTCAGCATGCTTTCTCTGATGCTGAAGGGGGTTTTGTGTCTGATGGCTTCGTTTCTGCTCGTCTCGACCACAACACTGGACAGTATCTGTGCTGCGCTGCGGAGATTTCATGTTCCAAAGGTCCTTGTGACGCTGCTTCTGCTGACTTACCGGTATATCGGAGTTATGATCGAAGAGCTTTCGGTCATGACTGACGCTTATCATCTTCGGGCGCCGGGGCAGAAGGGCATACATGTTTCGGCCTGGGGATCTTTTTTGGGACAGCTGCTGCTCCGAAGTATGGACCGGGCACAGGAACTGTATGCCGCCATGCAGCTCAGAGGTTACCGCGGAGAGTTTTATTATGCCGAATCCGCTCCGTTCGGGAAGAGGGATATGGTGTATCTTGCTCTCAGCATCGTGTACTGCGTTCTTATGCGTTTTGTCAATCTGTCGGAGATTATGGGGCAGATGGTCGTAAGGTGAGACAGATGATAGATTTTAATAATGTGAGTTTTTCCTACGAGCCGGGAAGGCCGGTGATCGAGAATCTTTCCTTTCATATAGAAAAAGGGGAAGCTGTAGGGCTGGTCGGGGCAAACGGTGCCGGAAAATCGACGGTGATGAAGCTGCTTCTCGGCCTGCTTGAAGGTGAGGGGACGATACTGGTTGACGGCCTGGAAGTAAAAAAACAGAATTTGCCGGAGATCAGGAAAAAGATGGGTTTTGTATTTCAGAATTCGGAGAATCAGATGTTCATGCCGACGGTGTATGAGGATATGATGTTCGGACCGCTGAATTATGGCGTGAAGCGCGAAGAGGCGGAGAAGAAGGTGGACGAGGTATTGGCCCGCCTGCACCTGCAGCATCTGAAACACAGGCACAACTATAAGCTTTCGGGAGGAGAGCTGAAGATGGCCGCTATCGCGACGATCCTTGCAATGGAGCCGCAGATCATCCTGATGGACGAACCTACAGCTTCGCTTGATCCTGAAAATCGGAGGATCGTGATCGATACGATACGGTCGCTGGATCAGACAAAAATAATAACGTCGCATGATCCGGAGGTGATCGCTGAGGTGTGTACGAGGGTGATAGAATTGAAGAAGTAGAAACACACGGGGACGGTCCCCGTGTGTTTCTACTTCTTGGCTTTCATCGCCTCCCGCCTCGCGCGGATCTCCTGCACGTCCTCCTCAGTTGCGTTCCAGATCGTCTTGTCGGCAAAGAATAGATCGTCCTCGGATTTCCTTATGCGGAGCGTCGCGCCGACTTCGCCGTGGTCGACGCAGCGGGATACGCTGTAGTAGACGCGGTTGTTGGGGGTGAACCACCTTACGGTTCTGCGGGCGTTTTTGCCGCAGATGGGGCAGCGGGTGCTTGTGACCTCGCGGTCCTTAAGGGTCTTTTCCCGCGAGACGAACTCGCGGGAGAGATATTTGGTGAATGAGGGGAAGTCCAGATGGATCTCCTCTTTTTTTGATTGCGGATGCTGGTACACATCCAGCGTAGGGTGGTTGTATATTGTTGCGAAGGGGATATGTTTCAGCACTTCGGCGGTGAACAATGCATCGTTCAGCGCGCGGTGGAACTCGATTTCTTTATCAATATGAAGGAAGTCGATCGCATGCTCCAGTGAGCGGCAGCTTTCTTCTCCCTCAAACTCCAGTCCATAGAGAGACTGCACGTTGCTGTAGATGACAGGTGCAGGAAGCAGATGAAGCATTCCGTAATATTTCATGTTGCGCTGCAGCTCCATCACGTCCTGATTCCCCCAGGTGCAGAAGATGTATTCGTAGTCGCACCAGTCCAGAAATTCGCGAACTGCCTGCGGAAAAGGAACCCCTTTCATGAGGTCCCTGTAATTGACGTGAATCACATCGCGTATGCTGTTGTGTATCCAGTGATATACCTCGGGCCTGATCAGGCGATGGAAGGTGTCCGTGACTTCAAAGTCGTCGTTCAGGCGGACAGCTCCTATCTCGATGATCTCAAAAGGCATGTCGGGGTCGGAATATTGTTTGCCGTTGGGGCTTTGGTTCCATTCCAGATCAAAAACGATATAATTCATCTCGGGATCCCTTCTGCGTTACAACATGCTAGAAGTATAGCAGAGGAAGGGGGGAAGTGTCAACGGGGTGTGGAACCGTCCCCTGTTCCGCTTTACTCCTCCCAGTACTCCGCCTCCCTGCGGCTCAGCCCAATATTGGAAGGCCTGAATTTGGGATTCTTCCCTGCTCTTTTCTGCCTCTCATAATCGCGCAGCGCATCGATCGCCACTTTACCGAGCAGCATACAGGCGGGAAGATTGATGAGGGTCATACCGCCCATCGTTATGTCCGCCATGGCCCAGGCGGCATCCATCGGCACGAGCGCGCCAAGGAAGATGATCACCACGCAGATCACCTTAAACACGGCTTTAAACAGATCGGAGGGCTCGCGTTTGTGGTTCAGGAAGATCAGCGCGTTATCCACATAGTAGAGATTTCCCAGCAGAGTGGTGAACGCAAACAGGACCATCGCGATAGTGATAAACGTCGGGCCGATCGGGCCGAACACTGTCGAGATCGCATTCTGGACATACGGAGCACCGGAGACATCTGCGTTATGCGGAACTCCGGTAGAGAGACACATAAGCGCGGTGGCGGTACAGAGCAGGATCGTATCGATGTAGACCGAAAGCGTCTGCACCAGTCCCTGCTTGACCGGATGTGTCACGTGTGCGGATGCAGATGCGTTCGGCGCGGACCCGACGCCTGCTTCGTTGCTGTAAAGGCCTCTCTTGACGCCGTAGATCAGACAGGAGCCCGACATGCCGCCGAAGATGGCCTTAAAGTTAAAAGCATCTTTGAAGATCTCGACAAACATCGCCGGAAT
>CADCPK010000253.1 GCA_902803215.1 uncultured Lachnospiraceae bacterium | reverse complement strand
GAAGTCGGGACAGACGTAGAAGGAATGGTCGGAGAAGCCGAACCGGCAGGGACCCCGGGTACGGCAGAGCCTGCGGGAGAGCCGATCACTTATACCGTACAGGAAGGCGATAACCTCTACAGCATCGCATCCCGGTTTGATCTTACTCCTGAAGAGCTGTTCGAACTCAATCGTCAGAATATCATAGATTACGCTAACGATAATGGTTACTACTATGAGACCGATGAAGAGTATATGGAGTGGATCTTCCTGGGCCAGGAACTTGTAGTCGGCGAGGAAGCTCCCAAGGCGGCAGACGAAGCGGCTGAGGCAGCAGAAGGAGAGGCACCTGCAGCAAATGCAGAGGCAGACGAACAGGAACGCAACGAAGGACAGAGCGTAAAGACCGATGAGGCTGCCGAAGCTGAGGGTGCAGAAGCAGGAGCAGAGGCTGAAGGCGCAGAAGTAAAAGAAGGCGAAGCAGAGACGGCAGAAGCAGAGGCTGAGGCCGAAGGAGCAGAGGCAGAACCGGCAGAAGCAGAGGCAGAGGCTGCAGAAGCAAAAGAAGGCGAAGCAGAGGCTGAAGGAGCTGAAGCTGAGTCGACAGAAGCAACAGAGGCAGAAACCGCAGACGCTGCGTCAGAGGCCGAGCCGGCCGGTGAAAGCGGAAGCAAAGTCACGGAAATTCAGGAACGTGGAGTTCTCCTGGTAGGCGCGACCGGCGACTACCGTCCCATGTCCTACCTTGACCCTGAGACAGGGACATATGAGGGATTCGATGTTGAGCTTGCAAAAGACCTGGCAGAATCTCTCGATGTGGAGATCGAGTTTGTGCCGACAACATGGCCGACTCTTCTCCAGGATACGATCGACGGAAAATTCGATATTGCCATTACCGGCATCACCATCACCGAGGAGCGTCAGGAGCAGGCACTTATGTCCGACGGATACCTCGGAAACGGCAAGACGGTTCTCTGCAGAGCCGAAGATGCCGAAAAATATACGAGCATCGATGCCATCAATCAGCCTGATGTGCGTGTGATGGAGAACCCCGGCGGACTGAACGAGCAGTTTGCAGAGGAGAATCTTCCCAATGCGCAGCTCACTATTCATGAGACCAACGAAGAGATCCCGGGCCTGATCGCAGAAGGCGAGGCCGATGTTATGATCACCGAGATCATGGAAGCCGGCTATTATGCAGGACTGGATGACAGACTTGCCGCTCCTCTCATCGATGAGCCGTTCACTCAGGGAGAGCTGGGTGCTCTGATTCCGAATGGTGCAGGCGATCTGCTGCAGTATGTCAACGCATTCTTCGCTATGGAGAAAAACAGCGGAAGGCTTGATGAACTGGCAGATACTTATATCTACATGACTGCTGAGGGAGATGCTGAGGCGGCCGCGTGATCTGAATAAATAAATACCGGAACTACAATAAATCAGGAGCTGCCACAATAAACAGTTAATGTTTAACCAATACAAGTAAGTCCCCTCCTTCAAAAGCGCAGAGCTTTTAAGGGTCAGGGGACTTGCTTGTGTCAGGTGTGGTTTAAGCCGCACCTGACAGCCAACGAAGTGGGCCGTTGGTTACCGGCAAGCAGCGAAGCGGTTTGCCGGTTACCTTTGACTTCGGCAGCTTCTTTTACAGGGAGACAAATTCATGAAAAAAGGCGTGATACTTGAAGGCAGAGCCGTAAATCCGGGCGACATCAGCTGGGAGCCGCTCAGCAGCCTGTGCGACATGACAATTTACGATAATACGACCGAGGATGAAAAATGGGACAGGCTGGCAGGCTGCGAGATCGTCATGACTAACAAGGTACCGATCACGAGGGAGGTTTTTGAACGCTTCCCCGAGATCGGTTATGTGGGTGTCTGCGCGACCGGATACAATGTGGTGGACATCAAGGCGGCGAGGGAACACGGCGTTGTAGTGACGAACATTCCTGCCTACAGCACCGACTCGGTGGTGCAGATGACCTGGGCGTTTATCCTCAATCTGGCATCGAGGGTCGAGATGCATGACCTGAGCGTAAAACAAGGCGACTGGACACGGAGTGACACTTTCTGCTACTGGCTGGATTCCCCCATCGAGCTCTTCGGAAAATCGCTTGGCATTTACGGCTTCGGCAACATCGGACGCGGTGTGGCTAAAGTAGGGCAGGCACTCGGGATGAAAATTCTGGTATATACAAAGCATCCGGAGAAATATGCGGACTACGCATCGGACAGCCTCTCTTTTGTTTCCGAAGAAGAACTTCTCGCCTCCTCCGACGTCATCACCTATCACTGCCCCCTCACCCCCGAGACTACCGGGATCGTGAACAAAGAGAATATCGCAAAGATGAAGGACGGCGTGATTCTGATCAACGTCTCCCGCGGTCCTGTGGTCAACGAACAGGATCTCTTCGAGGCGCTCAAATCCGGCAAAGTGGCAGGCGCCGGCGTGGACGTGATCTCAGTCGAACCGATGAAAGAAGATAATCCGCTTCTTCACGCAAAGAACTGCATAATCACCCCGCATATCGCCTGGGCAAGCAAAGAAGCCCGCCTCCGCCTTGTGGATATCGCTGCGGAAAATCTGCGGGCTTTTTTGGCGGGGAAGCCGGTGAATGTGGTATCATGACTCAAAATGAGTAGATGGGGACGAGGAACCGTCCCCTGTTTCACAGCGCCAACAAATTCTTCCCCTCAGTAAGCCTTGCTTCAAACTGTGAGTAGAAATCCTTCTCGGAATCATACGGCTGCCTGAAAAACCGGCCGATGATGTAGCGGTTCATATTGTCGAAGAGCGTCTCATCCTCCGAGTCGGACAGAAGCAGCCGCACATCTCTAAGAAAGTTGTGCCAGTCGCGCACAAACTTTTCGTACTGTTTCAGGTCGGGAGTGTCCAGCCACTTTTTCACTTTTACCTTGCTACGGTTCGGTTTGGGACATTCGTGGATCTGCAGTATGTATGAAAAATCATCCCCCTGATAATAACGCCCGAGCGGAAACATGCGACAGAAGCCCGGCCGATAGGGATGGATGCTGCACCTTCCTTCGGCATTCAGAAAAGAACAGGCCTTATCGGGGCCGGTCATCGCAAGATGCGGAAGGATCAGCCCGTCTACAAATCCGATTTCCAGACGCGATGCGATCAGCTCCTCCGGCTCCAT
>CADCPK010000252.1 GCA_902803215.1 uncultured Lachnospiraceae bacterium | reverse complement strand
TTTTCTTCAATTTCCCCTTGACTTTTTATTAGCAGGCTTAAAAGCTTTGCGCTTTTTGAAGGAGGGGACTTACTTGTATTGGTTAAAACGTAGTTACGCCGATTGTAAAATATTGCTAAAAATGGTAAATGAACGGCGCGTTTATAAGTGAATTATAACAAATGCAGGAGAAGTATGCAACTTAAATAAAGACAGGGGACGGTTCTTTGTCTTAAAGACAGAGAACCGTCCCCTGTCTTTGTGAAGATTTTTAGAAAAAGACTTGACAAAGAGTAGAAACAAATATAAAATGATATCGTAATAAATACGTAATATTTGAAATAAATTGGAAATATGGAGGGTATCAATTATGAAACATTCTATGGCTAAGGTTTTGGGAGCCGCTTTTCTTATCGCTGCTATTGCCTCAACAGGGGTATATGCGCAGAGCGGAACAATCACTGCGGACATGCTGAATGTAAGAACCGGTCCTTCCACGAGTGCGGAAATCGTTGATGCTCTTTATTATGGAGATACTGTTAACATCACATATAACGCAGGTGACTGGTGCGAGATCTACAGGAACGGCGACTGCTATTATATCAACGCTAACTATGTGAGCGGCGGAAGCGGGTCTTCTTCCTATGACAGCTACAGTGACGGCTCCTACACCTACGAATACAGCAATTATTCCTATTCGACCGGCAGCTACTCAGACTACAGCGATGACAGCGAGAGCTATACCGAGACTTCCTATACGGAGGATGACTACAGCGATTACAGCGAGGACGAGTCGGAAACCTACACCGAGACTTCTTCCTCCAACGGCACCTATCTTGGCAACTTTAAGCTGACCGCTTACTGCGACTGTGCACAGTGCTGCGGTACCGCCGGAAATGCAACTGCAAGCGGCGTATACCCGACATCCGGACATACGGTTGCCATGGGAGGCATTCCGTTCGGAACACAGCTTCTCATCAACGGCCAGGTTTATACCGTAGAAGACCGCGGTACACCGTACGGGCATGTCGATATCTTCTTTGACAGCCACAGTGAAGCTCTTGCGTTCGGCGTGCAGTATGCCGATGTATACCAGCTCAACTGATCTTCAGATAAGGGCTGAACAGTTTATCGATCTTATCCTTACTCAGCTTTTCTCCGATCACGATCAGCACGGCCTGTCCACGGCGGGCGTGCTCGACCGTGATCTTATTTTTTGTGGCATTGATCTCCAGCCATTCGTCGCCGGTCTGCGGGACAAAGCCTTTTACGCGGATCACAGTCCCGTATGCGGGGGTCGCAAACAATTCCTCTGCAGTTCTTTGAAGTTCCTCCGCATTCATGGAAACGTTCATATAGAAGAGAGAGGAGTAGGCGTTTTCGTGATCCACCTGCAGGCGCACGTGATCTGCCGAAACGCAGCCGCAGTTTTCGATGAGTGAAAAATCCTCCGGCGTGAGGCACGACCAGTCTTTGGCAAGCCGGGTCTCGATCCTGCGGGAGCATTTGTATTTTTCCAGAGCGCGATTGATATGCGCGATAACGCCGTCGATCTCGGCTTCGTCTGCCTCCTGTGCCCGGCTGATGACGATGAGGCCCGCGTTTGCCGCCTGCGCGGCCAGAAGATAATCGGACTCGTCGGACAGATCATCGGGCAGGTGAGCGTCAAAGACAGAGATGACGTTTCCTTTTTCATAAAATCTGTCAAGCGGTTCTTCGTACAGCACGTCGAAGAACTCGTCCACGTCATAGATGCCGGAGGGCTCTACCAGGACCCGGTCGTAGCCGGACATGGCCATGGAGATCAGCTTGGTCTTAAAGCGACGGCGGTGGCAGTCATAGTCCCCGCCGATCACCATCTCCAGCTCGCATTTGTCCTGCGGCAGGTCGTCCAGCAGCATCATATCTACGTTGATGGCGCCGTAATCATTCTCGAGGATGCCGATATTCAGGCCTTTGCCTATCAGATATCGTGCGTACTCATGGATAAAAGTGGTTTTTCCCGAACCGAGAAAACCGGTTATCAGATCGATTTTGATCATTTGCTACTTCTCCTCGCAGCGCATTTCTTTATTCATTTACCACCAGATCTTCGAAAGCTTCTTTTTGCACCCAGACGGAAAGATCTCCTCCTTCGGTGCGGAACTCGCCAAAGCCGTCCTCGCCGATCGTGATCGTTTCGGGGCAGTTGCCGAGGGCGTCATAGAAGTTTACGCCGGCGTATTCGCTGCCCATTTCCATACGTTTTGTGCCGCCTTCGCCGTTGCTCAGGATGACTGCCAGTCCGGAATGCGGATGGTCGGCATCGCCGCGGCGCACCCAGCCGATCACGGATTCGTGGTCGATGTAGTCGATCTGCTCGCCGTACGCGTAGGAATGACGGAGCTTGATGAGCTTGCCGAGGTTGGGGACCATCGGGCGGTTCCTCACCGGGTTGCCGTAATAGTCGGAGTAGAAGACGCAGGGAGTGCCTTCCTGCCTGAGCAGGATCATTGCGTAGGCGAGCGGCTTGAACCAGTCCTCGACGAAGGACTGAAGGCTCTGGCCGTCCTGCGTGTCGTGATTGTCGACGAATGTGACTGCGTGGTCGGGACGTTCTTTTACCAGCGTGCGGTCAAAGATCTGACGCATGTCATAGTAGCCGCCGGCCTGGCAGGCGTTGTAAAAGTTATAATGAAGCGCCACGTCGAACAGTGACATTTCGTTGTCAACCTGATCGAGATAATACAGAAGCTGGCCGACATCGCCGCTCCAGTACTCGCCGACAGCGGGAATGTTGGATTCCTCGTGGCTCCTGATCTCTTTCAGCAGCTCTTTATAGAAGGGGAAGCTGATGTGTTTTACCGCATCCAGCCGTAGTCCGTCGATGCCGGTCATGTTGATGTACCAGAGAAGCCATTTTTTGGTCTCTTCGACAACGACCGGATTGTTCATATCGACGTTCATGCCCATGAGGTAGTCAAAGTTGCCTTTTTCGGGGTCGGTATCCGGATCCCAGTGTTTGCCCGTAAAACGGTAGATCACATCGCGGTCCTGTTCGTTTTCGGCTCTGTCTGTTCCGGAAAAGCAGGAATGATCCCAGATAAAGTCGCTGTATTTTCCTTTTCGGCCCGGAAAAGTGAATTTGGACCAGACTTTGACCTGTTCCACACCGCCTACCTGCCGGTTACGGTCGTCGGCCGAGTCGGTAACGGCGGTGGTTTCTTCTACCTCGTCCCCACCCATGCGGTGGTTGAGAACGATATCCGCGAAGACCTTTATGCCGGCCTCATGAAAAGCTTTGATCGCTTCGAGATACTCATCTTTTGTTCCGTATTTGGTACGAATGGTACCTTTCTGATCGAACTCTCCCAGGTCGTACATATCGTAGACGCCGTATCCGACGTCATCCTGCGAAGTCCCTTTGTACGCAGGGGGAAGCCATACTCCTGTGATGCCGAGGGAGCGCAGGTTTTTGGCCTTGGCCGCGCAGCGTTTCCACCAGAGTCCGTCATTGGGAAGATACCATTCGAAATACTGCATCATGGTAAAATTTGTCTTCATATATAAATCACCTCTTAATCTGTTAAGTGCGTGAAAATTTTAACTTCAACTTGAGCGTAAAGTATCACATTCACGCGCTTTTGTCAAATTTTGAGGGGATGGGGAGCCTCAGGAAGCCGCAGATTTCTTTCGTCTTCTTTCGTAGAAAAACATGTATTGCTGCATCACGCCGGCACATTCGGGGTAACGTTCTACGGGAAACCGGCCGTTGTAGTATTCCTTTTCGATCTTGTCGATCCAGGTATCTCTGGGGAAAGCGCTCAGCCGATGCAGACCGAAAAGGCTGATGCAGTTTGCTACTTTGAGTCCGATTCCGGGGAGCTGTTTAAGCTGATCTTCGATCTGTTTGTCGGTAAGGTCGGGAGATGTGATTTCTTCGGGCGACCAGACTCCTTCGCCGATCAGCCTGCAGACCATATGGAGATACGTTGCTCTGTAGCCCAGCCCGCACAGCAGAAAATCTTCGGGAGATGCATCTGCGAGAGCTTCATAGGAAGGAAATGTGCAGATCCCTTCTTCGATCTCTGTGCCGAAGTTCCGGCAGAGTTTTTCTACGTTGCTGCGGATGGCGGGGATGCTTTTTCGCTGGGACATGATGAAGCTTACGATGACTTCCCAGAGATCCTGATGCAGGATGCGCAGGCCGGAACCGTAGCGGGCGGCTTCGCAAAGGTAGGTGTCCTCGGGGTCTATGATGGATATGAAATCGGAGTAGTCTGTCTCCAGGTCGAAGTAGGGAACCCAGATCCGGTCAAATTCGGTGGGGTCGCAGTCGAAATCGTAGGTGCCGGTGCCGTTTTCATCTATGGTGAGAGATTTGATCTTTAGTATATGGTTGCCGGATATGACGGTCCAATTATTGTCTTTGGGCGGGTGAATGCGGAAGCATTGCCCGCTGACGGCGATTTCTGATAAGTCAAAATGGTCAAATGTCTGAATCATTTGTATTCCTCCTTCTCAGGCTAGAAGTTTGGTTAATAATGCAGAACATGTTCTTATCTTTAGCATAGGACATGATGCGGCAGGGTGCAAGAAAATTCGTTCGACAAATTTCGACAAATGTTCACAGAATGTTCACAAATTAATTAGCACTCACCTATTGACAGTGCTAACAATGCGTGCTATATTACATCTAGAACAAAGGAAACAGCAGATCGGTTTTGAGCGATCTGTCCGATATAGAAAGGAGATATGACTTATGATGTTTGTACCGAGTATTTTTGGAGATAATCTTTTTGATGATTTTATGAGTTTTCCGTTTGATGATCCGTTCTTTGACAGAAAGCCTGCTCGTCAGGGCAGACCGGAGAATCATCTGATGAAGACGGATATCCGTGAGACCGAGACCGGTTATGAGCTGGATATCGATCTGCCGGGGTATACGAAGGATGATGTTAAGCTTTCGCTTAAGGATGGTTATCTGACTGTCAGTGCGGCGAAGACCGAGAATAAGGATGAGAAGGACAGTGAGGGTAAGTATATCCGTCGTGAGCGTTATTCGGGCAGCATGAACAGGACGTTCTTTGTGGGTAATGCGGTGACGGCTGAGGAAGTGCATGCGAAGTTTGAGGATGGTATCCTTAAGCTTGCGGTGCCGAAGAAGGATCCGAAGGCGGTTGAGACCAGGAACTTTATTGCGATCGAATAAGTATTATTTTTGGGGGCACGCGCGAAGCGCGCCCCCTTTTTTTGTGGAACCGTCCCCATTGAACTAACGTGATAGACAGCCCGAATGATTTCTGCTAATATAATATACAGCTAACTTTGTATGTTATATAAGGAGAGAAAATATATGGAGTACCGTATCGAGCACGATTCTATGGGAGAGGTCAGGGTGCCTGCTGACAAGTACTGGGGGGCACAGACGGAGAGGAGCCATGAGAATTTCAGGATCGGGGTGGGGATCGAGACGATGCCTGCCGAGATCATTCACGCTTTTGGAATTTTGAAGAAGGCTGCGGCGAGGGCGAATGCGGAGCTTAAGCCGCAGAAGATGACGAGTGCCAGGCTTGAGGTGATCGAGAAAGCCTGTGACCGGGTGATCGCAGGGGAACTTTCGGAGCATTTTCCGCTGGTCGTGTGGCAGACGGGGTCCGGGACGCAGTCGAATATGAATGCGAACGAGGTCATTGCCAATGTAGCGAACGAGTTCGCGGGGGAGAAACTGTGCCATCCCAACGACGATATCAATATGAGCCAGTCTTCCAATGATACTTTTCCGACGGCGATGCACATTTCGGCGGTTTTGGCGCTGGAGGACAGGCTGATCCCTGCGGCTTTGATGCTCATCGAGGCGCTTAAAAAGCTGGAGAAGGAGAACGAGGGCATTGTGAAGAGCGGGCGCACGCATCTGCAGGATGCAGTGCCGATCCGTTTTTCGCAGGAGATCAGCGGCTGGAGGAGCTCCGTCGAGAGAGATGTGGAGTTAATCAAACTTTCTTTGGATCCGCTTAGGGAGCTGGCGCTTGGCGGGACTGCTGTCGGGACCGGACTGAATGCGCCGGAGGGGTTTGACAGCCTGGTGGCGGAGAAGGTCAGTGAGCTGACGGGCAGAGAGTTCAGGACGGCGGGCAACAAGTTTCATGCGCTCACGTCGAAGGATGAGCTGGTTTTTGCGCATGGAGCGGTAAAGGCTCTGGCGGCGGATATGATGAAGATCGCGAATGATATCAGGTGGCTGGCTTCGGGCCCGAGGCTTGGGCTGGGAGAGATCCATATTCCGGAAAATGAGCCGGGGTCTTCGATCATGCCGGGCAAGGTCAATCCTACGCAGTGTGAGCAGGTTACCATGGTTGCGGTGCAGGTCATGGGGAACGATGCGGCGATCGGATTTGCCGCGTCCCAGGGCAATTTTGAGCTGAATGTGTTTATGCCGGTGCTGGCTTACAATTTCCTTCAGTCCGTTCGGTTGCTTTCGGAGTCGATCGTTTCGTTTGTGAAGAATTGTGTGTGCGGGATCACAGCAAATAAAGAGAAAATGCATACGAATCTGCATAATTCTCTTATGCTGGTTACGGCTCTCAATCCGTATATCGGGTATGAGAATGCGGCGAAGACGGCGCATCTGGCTTATGAGAAGGATATGTCCCTTAAGGATGCCTGCGTGAGCCTGGGATTTCTTTCCGAGGAGGAGTTTGATCGGGTGTTCCGGCCGGAGGATATGGCGTGAGCCGGTGTTTTGTGCTATAATGTATACACATCTATAGTTTGATGCCGCTAATTGTCTGTTTTTGACCTGATGATTTTCGGATTTTGGTTACGATTGACTAACCCGATCGTGAGGTGCTACTGTAGATTACACAAGGAGGTAAGGTTTTGCAGTTCCGAATACTTAATGAGACGAATCATCGCATGCGGATACGTCTCTACGCCGGCAGAATCTCGGACTATCAGGAGGAGATCCTTCAGTTTGCTTTCGGTGCGATTACGGGAGTTAAGAAGGTGACGGTATACCATGCCACAGGTAATATTGCCCTGGAGTATACCGGGAACAGAAATCTGATTCTGAAGAAGCTTAAGAATTTTGATTATGATAATGTGACCATGATGGCGGAGCAGCTGGAGGAGGGTATCGGTATGGACGAGATGATGCGTCGGAAGCTCGATCCGGAACTCAAGAGAAGGCTCAGGCTTCGCGTCGTCGGTGAAACGATTGCCGATATGGTACTTCCGCTGCCGCTGCAGCTGGGGTATCATGTGTATCAGCTGATCACGCTGAAGGATGTGTAATGCAGGTGACGGCCCACGAGGTGAGATGTCGCTCGGCGGCAGGCACTGAAGCGGTTCGCCGGTTATCATTTATGGTTTGTAAAGGAGGAGGTTGTAGTTATGGTATGTTGGGATAAGATCGGTTGTATAGCAGGAGGAGTTCTGCTTGGCAGTTATGGGTTTAAGATCCTGGGCAGCAGGGATGCAAAGAATCTTTATACGCATTGCACGGCTGCGGTTTACAGGATGAAGGACCAGGTGGTCAAGGATTATACGGTGCTTAAGGAGAATGTGGAAGATATTGATGCAGCTGCGAAGGACATCAACGAGAAACGCCGCATGGAGTATGAAGCGCAGATGATCGAGGATGCTAAGGCTATCCTTGCTGAGGCGGAAGCTAAAGGAGCGGCGGCAGAGGAAGGCTGATCCGTATGAAATGCAGAATTTTACATAGGACGTCCGACAGGCTGAGAGTGCATGTGTACAAATATTATATGACGCCCGGTCAGGCGGACAGGTTGGAGGCTCATCTTAAGAGCCTCCCGTTTATTACAGGGGCAAAGGTTGACGAGAGGACGGCTAATGCCGTGATCCGGTTTGCGCGCGGCAAGAGTGAAGATGTGGTCCGTGCGCTTTCGGATTTTGATTTTGAGACCACGGAGGTGGCTGTTCCCGATCACACCGGCAGGGAGCTTGCGCGCAAGTATGAGGATAAGATGGTCTTTCATGTTGCGCGAAGAGTTTTGTCAAGGGTAGTGCTTCCTGCTCCGGTCCGGACTGTGCTGACGGTGATCAAGTCGATCCCTTATCTTTGGAAGGGTGTTCGTTCGCTGCTGAGAGGCAAGCTTGAGGTGACTGTTCTCGATGCCGCGTCTATCGCAGTTTCCATGCTGCGCGGTGAGTTCGACACGGCCGGTTCGGTGATGTTCCTTCTGGGCGTCGGTGATATCATGGAGGAGTGGACGCACCGCAAGTCGGTTGCCGATCTGGCTTCTGCCATGAGCCTGAATGTCGAGAAGGTCTGGCTGCGGACCGGGGACGGGCAGGAGATCCTTACGGGTATCGATAAGGTGAATGAGGGCGATACCATCATTGTGAGGAGCGGCAATCTGATCCCGCTTGACGGGACTGTGGCAGGCGGAAACGCGATGGTGAATCAGGCTTCCATCACCGGAGAACCGCTTTCCGTGCATAAGAAGAATGGCAGTACGGTGTATGCGGGTACGGTCGTGGACGAGGGTGAGATAGAGGTTACTGTGAAGAAGGCGGCCGGAGAAGGTCGGTATGATCGTATCGTTGCGATGATCGAGGAGTCGGAGAAGCTCAAGTCTTCTTCGGAGGCAAAGGCTTCGCATCTGGCGGACCGTCTGGTGCCCTGGACTTTCGGGGCTACGCTTCTTACCTGGCTTGTTACGAGGAACACCGCGAGGGCGGCGTCGATCCTCATGGTTGATTTCTGCTGTGCGCTTAAGCTTTCCATGCCGATCAGCGTTCTTTCTGCCATGCGTGAGGCGGGGGAGCATCATATCACCGTTAAGGGCGGCAAGTTCATGGAGAACTATGCCGAGGCGGTTACCATCGTCTTTGATAAGACGGGAACGCTGACTAAAGCTTCGCCGAAGGTGAGGGATGTCATTACGTTCGGTGGGTATGATGAGACCGAGGCACTCAGACTGGCGGCATGTCTTGAGGAGCATTTCCCGCACTCTATCGCGAATGCGGTGATCCGGGAGGCTGCCGACCGCGGACTTGATCATGAAGAGAAGCATACTAAGGTCGAGTATATCGTTGCACACGGCATTGCCAGCACGATCGACGGCGAAGAGGTCAGGATCGGAAGCAGCCATTTCATCTTCGAGGATGAGGGGTGCGTTGTACCCGAGGAGGAGAGGGAGAAATTTGATTCTCTTCCGGACGAGTATTCTCATCTGTATATGGCGCTTGGCGGGAAGCTGTGCGCGGTCCTGCTGATCGAAGATCCGCTCAAGGACGAGGCGACGGAAGTGGTGCGGGAGCTTCATGAGATGGGCATCAATCGTGTCGTCATGATGACGGGCGACAGTGAGAGAACCGCCCGTGCCGTGGCAAAGCGCGTCGGAGTGGATGTGTATCATTCCGAGGTGCTTCCCGAGGACAAGGCCGGGTTTGTCAGGGCCGAGCATGAGGCGGGCCGCAAGGTGATCATGATCGGCGATGGCATCAACGACTCCCCGGCTCTTTCTGAGGCTGACGCCGGTGTCGCGATAAACAGCGGAGCGGCTATCGCCAGGGAAATCGCGGATATCACGATCTCGGAGGACGATCTGCATGCGCTTATTACCATGAGGCGACTGAGCGAGGGGCTGATGAAGCGGATTGACCGGAATTATAAGACTATTATTGCATTCAATTCTTTCCTGATCCTGATGGGGGTGCTGGGCGTGTTTCCGTCGACTACGACGGCGCTGCTGCACAATGCGTCTACGATTATGATCAGTCTGGATTCTATGACGAATCTGCTTAAATGAAACAGGGGGCCGGTTCCTCAACGAGGAACCGGCCCCCTGTTTCACTTTTGACGGCAGTAACTAGACGCACAGGGGGACGGTCCTTTTGTGCGTC
>CADCPK010000251.1 GCA_902803215.1 uncultured Lachnospiraceae bacterium | reverse complement strand
TCTTCTCTTTATCTTCGACTGATTATTGCGATATCCTGCGATATATTTTTCCAGGATACTGCGAAACTCCTGCATCCTGTTCTGCTCGCGGTTCAGCTTGTTTTCGATCGTCTCCAGGAACCATTTTTCTACCAGTCCACGCTCATCTCTGCAGTCAGAAAAAAGCTTGGAAAGGCCCGACTCCTCCTCGTTGATCTTCTTGATGATACTCTGCCATTCACGGTAATTTATGCCGTATTCAAGCAGCTTCTCGAAGTACTGTCGCGCCTGGGCACTGTTATTCATATCATAGGTGAAAAACCTCACGTTTTTGTCACGCTTGTAGCCATCAAACATGGCTCGGCACTCGGCAAAGTTCTTCAGCTTTGTCTCGTTTTTCGTCTTCTCCACCACAGGAAGATGATGCAGATCCTGCACACATTGCGTTTTATATTCGCTGATAATATTGATAATTTCCAGTTCTTCGTCATTGCCGTCCTCTGTCTTCTGGTTCTGACGTACCATCATTCCGGTCATGACAAATCCCGCGCCCTGTTCCAGTTCCCATTCCACCAAAATGAACGTCGGCTTGTTCGATGTAAAATAACTTGCGAAAGGCCGGTCCTTGGTATTTCGATAACGTTTCTGCACAAAAGGAGCGGTGATCATCTGCACAAGAACAGATTTTCCCCCGCCATTATCCAGCTTGACAAGCGTACTCTCCCCATTGAAGTTCATAGTTTCGTCGCTCACACGTATCGTGTTATGATTGTAGTTCAGGTTGATAAACCTGACCGCATTGATCTTACTCATCCTGTACTCCCAAGACATCCAGCACGCGCCGGTAATTTGCTTTGTTCAGCAGGTTCCAGTCCATAAAGTGATCCAGTTTTTTGGTCGTCTTGATCATGTCATCCTGCTCTATATATTCGATCAGTCCCTGGTCCTGCAGGAACCGCAGAATGCTGCTCAAAAAGCCTTCTTTTGTTGTTTTTTGGCGGGATCCCTTCTCTGCAGAGCGCAGTGCTTCATAGGCCTGCTGCATCTCGGTAAACGCGACTCCGTACAGTTCCTGCTCACCTTCGTCGTACTTTTCCACGCCCTCTTTCAAGTGCGCAGAGATACTGTTCTGCAGTTCACCCGCACGAATATAATCACGGGTTTTACTGCTGCTTCCCTGTCCCGCGTAGAATTCCAGCAGAAGGATCAGGATAGCAAACTGGGCCAGGTAATAGTCCTTGTCTTTGGCATTACTGTGCAGCAATTCCTTCTTAAGCCGGGCCTTCGTAAAGCCCAATACCCGGTTCTGAGCTCCGGGGATAATATAAATCACGTCACCGTAACGTTCAATCGCGCAGTCTGAGATCTCGCCCTGGGACTTCACCAGATTCTGCACTGTCTCGCTCTCCGTATAACCCTTATACAGCTGCGGCGCATCCGCCTCTCTCAGCTCATGATGTTCCAGCAGATAATAAAATATCTCCTGCGCGGTTCTTACATCTTCAAATTCATATGCCATTTATCATTCCTCATCGTTGATAACTGTGAGTCGCGGGACAGGTTCCTTGACTCAGAGTGAGTCAAGGAACCTGTCCCCGTGACTCACTCGCCCCTCATTTCGTACCTGACAGTAGTAATCATAACATCTGAGCATCTGATCGTCCTCATATTTCCCGCTTCATCCCTGACCTTCTCAAACATGACCGGCTCTGCGCCCGGTATCTTTTTGACCGTCAGTTTTGATACATTTTTCCACTCCGGATTCTCATCCAATATCTTCAGAAGCATATCATTCAGGCGAAAATCATCCGATTCTTCCTGAATAAAATCTGCACGTTCTTTTCTCAGCGCACCGATGTCGATCTCTCTTGCGCGAAGCAGTTCTACCATGATCTCCTTAAAAATGTTGATCTCCGGAATAAGCTGCGCGCGTTCACCTTCATCACTGAGACCGGCACCGATTGCCGACAGCCTGACCTTATTATTCCGCATTGCCGGGCGCAGCAATGCCTTCATGCTGTTCTCATATTTTCTGAGCTTTGCCTTCTTAAGCCGATCCTGCTCCTCTTTCCATGCCTCCTCGTCAAAATCCACTTCTTCCGTGCTGTCCTCATCTTCATCGGCAGCTGCTGCCTTCTGCACTTCGAACACTTTATTCAGGTTCAGTATGCGGTCGATGTCACGGTTAAAAAGCGGATGCAAGAAAGCATCGATATGATATAGACTGTCGGGATTTTCAAGGATCTTATCGAACAGGTCAGTGCGAAGATTAAAGCGCCTGACAAGTGACATTTCCGAAATCTTTTCCAGCTCATCCGTATACAGTGATTTAAGGTCAAAGTGCCTGTTCAGGATCTTCTGATGTTCATCGATAGCACGCCCCAGATAGATCTCTATCTCCCGAAGATTCTTCAGCTTTTCTTCCTCATCGGAAGCCAATGTACGTGCATCGATCTGCGCTGTTTCCAGCTCTCTGACACGAGCCTGCACGTTCTCTCTGTAGCCTTTGAATTTGTCTCTGGTCTGTGTGATCGTATCCAGATCTTCGTGCAGCAGCTTCTCATAATCTGCCACATTATAGTCCAGCACATTGCGTCTGATCCGGCTCATGGCTTCCTGAATCTTCTGCAGCTGGATCCGCATCAGGTTGAACACATTCTTGATATCATCCAGCGCTTTGTCATAGCTCTGACGCTCCAGATGCATCTTAAAGATCATTTCCTGAATGGTAAGCTTCATATTACTTTCCACTTCCAGCGTCCCCAGAAGCAGGCTGTATCCATCGTCCGTCAGGTAGTAGGAAGTGCGCCGTACGTCCTGATCAAAATACACGATCCTGTTCGCCACATAGCTGATATGAAGCGGCTGCCATGATATATTTTCGAAATCATATCCTCTGAAAAACATGGGTTTTCCTTCATTCGAGAGGATGTTGTTGATGATATAATCTCCCAGTTCATGACAGTCTTCGTACGTCATCGACTTATGAAAATAATGACTGTTGATGCTGTCGATAAACGCACTTATGTCATCGATCGTGCAGGGTTCTTCCTTCAGGGACTGCTCCATCACATAAAGCAGAACCGCAAAAATCATATTCAGCTGATTGGCAAGCTCGTCAAACCCATACTGCTTCCAAATCGCCTTCTGACTGCTGTTCAAAAAAAGAAGTGCGTACAGTCCCACATTCTTCATCCTTTTTGGAAATGCCTTCAGGAATTCGTATTGCATGGTACACCTCGATAGTCATCAGTATTCAGTATCTCCTGCGGGATGTATCGCCCACTTTCCAGAATTTTCTTCATTCTGCCTGCCGTTTGTTCGTCAAAAAACGAGAAAAAACTGCCGGTAATGTTCTTGTTTTGATGTTCTTTTGAAAGCGGAAGTGATTTAACCGAATCGCCTTTATTCAGCATGGCCAGATAAGCAGGAACGAACGGCCTAATCGTTCCCGAAGGGGCGAATGTTTGGACCAATGTTTCATAGATAACGATCCCTTCATAGTCCAGATCCCCCAAATACAGGAGCTCATTTCCCGATTCTTTCATATATGGTTCCGCGCTGATCGCAAACTCCCGAAAGCTGCTTACCACCCGCTTTCCGGCACCGTAGATCAACGTTCCAATCTTCTCTCCTAAAATCCGCTTGTTCCCCTCAAGAAGATATCTCCGCATGCCAAAAAACGGATCCTTATTCTCCAGGATCAGTATCTTCTGTGGAACATCCCTGTGGGCAGCAAAGTAAGCAAACGGCTCCGCAGTAAAATACACATTGAGTACAGATTCGTCGATCTTACACCGACTGAGGATCGTACGTCCCGCGCCGCCCGAAAGAAACTTTTCTTCGCCCCATATCTCAAAGCTTCTCTCATTCCGGGATATCGGAACGGAGAGGAGACCGTTCTGATCACGCAGATAATCAGACAGACGCCTCACGTAAGCACGATCTTTATCATACATATCAAGGTGGCGCAGATAATACTCGACATTGATATGCGTATCGGTCCTGTACAGGAGCTCTTCCTCCCACGCGGAATAGTCCTGCTTTTCTTCGACAAGCCAATACTGTGTGTGCAAAGCCGGTTTCCTGCCATTTCCCGCGGATGACTTCACCGGTTTGATCTTTCCTGTATCTATGAGTTCCATCACATATCGGTACTGTGATTCATAGGAATCCCGCTCCCACTTTTCCAACAACTCTTCCAGGCTGACTTTTTTCATGTCTTTAAATTAGTTCCTTTCTCGGGAGTATTTCCTGTATATGCCCATGAAAAAATTTACCACCTAAAATTTACCTTTTTTTAGGTAGTAAATCAAACTTTCTTGTGGAACGAGGAACCGTCCCCCTGTTTCACCCGGTCAGGCACTTTCACATCAAACTGTGTTCACGGTGCCTGACACCCGTCAGTTACTTCTCATGTACCTTGCATCTCTATATGTACCTATTTTCTTTATTTTATTTGCTTTCAGC
The DNA here is from genome assembly GCA_902803215.1 of uncultured Lachnospiraceae bacterium. Taxonomy (GTDB): domain Bacteria; phylum Bacillota; class Clostridia; order Lachnospirales; family Lachnospiraceae; genus Blautia_A. Next base: position 1,483 of record CADCPK010000251.1, on the reverse strand, counting down.
ATCTTGCTGAGCACCAATTCAACTGTTTTTACACTGATATCCGGAACCTTTTCCATAATCTCCCGTTTGGAAATCGGTACTATAGTTCCAAGCAGAATACTTTCAACCCGTTCAGATTTCCCGGCTTTTTCCAGAGAAATATCCGTAAATGCTTCGTCAAGATCTTTAAAGCACCTGTAAAGGATCTGCAAAAAGTTGATGATAAAAGGAATGTAATCGTTTTCATTCTCATGCCACGATTCCGAAGAAATCTTCAGCGCCTCATAGTAGCCTGACTTGTATTTATTGATCTGTCCCTCCAAAGAGATATATCTGACAATGTCATATCCCGACAAATACAGCAGCAGTACTGTCAACAGCCTCGACACACGACCGTTTCCGTCCAAAAAAGGATGTATGCAGAGAAAATCAAGAATAACACAGGGGATTATAAGAAGCGGTGCAATTTCAGAATCCTGTCTTGCATCATAGTAAGCCATCAGCATCTGTTCCATAGCCGCTTGTACGTTTTTAGCTAAAACAGGTTTAAATCTGACATGTCTGCTCCCATCGGGGCCATATTCCATAATGAAATTATTTGTCTTCTTATAGTGCCCTGCTTCTTGCAGGTTTGTATTCCCTAAGATCATTCGATGAAACGTTAAAATTATAGTTTCATCAATATCCATATTATCATGGTTTGCATGAATAAGGTTCAGCGCATCTTTGTAGCCGGATATTTCCATCTCATCATGTGTGATCGGCGCAGCTCCGGCTACAATATCGCGTATTCTTGCCTCTGTTGTGACAATGCCTTCTATAGCATTGCTTCCTTCCACGGATTCTATCACAGCCTTTTTCCTGAGGCTTTCAAAAGTTTCACTGTATTGCAGTTTACGAAACTCCTCTCTGGCCTTCAGATCGGCAATGATATCTGTGAGTCCTACAATGTTTCCGGGGATCTTATTTTTCAAAAAGGAATAGTCATATTTGTGCACTTTATATTTCTCCTAAAAAATAAATTTACTACCTAAAATTTATCATTTTTTAGGTAGTAAATCAAGATTTCTGTTATGTACAGTCTAAAATATAACCAAATGGGAAAGAAGTGCTCTCTCCGGAAAGACAAAGAACCGTCCCCTGTCTTTCGGTAGTAAAGCAAACTTTCTTGCGGAACGAGGAACCTGTCCCCTTGACTCACCGTCCCCGTGTGTTTCCCGGTTCAATACCCCATCTCTTTCCTCGAGTTCCGATTCATCCTCCGCAGCAGCGCCCCGTCCCACCTTGCTTTTTCGGAGATTGTCTGAATATCCAGGCCGTAAGGAATAGGAATCGGCCTGCCTTCATCAGAAATAGCGACATACGTCAAAAACGCCCTGTTGATCTCGCGCCTGAAGCCATCCTTATCTTCTATATAAGAGTCCACACGCACCTCACAGGAGGACTTGCCTACGTAAGTTATACGCCCAAGAAGAACAACCTTGTCATTCAGGTAAGCTCCCTG
>CADCPK010000250.1 GCA_902803215.1 uncultured Lachnospiraceae bacterium | reverse complement strand
GACTCGAACCCGTGGCCTCCACACTGCCAGTGTGGCGCGCTCCCAGCTGCGCTAATGCCCCTTACCACAAGGTATACTAACACATTTTGCAGCCGGATGCAACTATTAATTTTATTGGCAAACGCCCGGCGGGGTCGTCCTTATCGACTGACGTGCAGGTTAATTTACCTGCATGTCAGCAACTACCTCAGTGATTCCCAGCAGCACCTGCACCACCTTTTCCATGCCCTCGACGGTGATATGTTCGTAAGGACCGTGGAAGGCATAGCCGCCGGTGCCAAGGTTGGGGCAGGGCAGGCCTCTGAAGGAGAGCTGGGCTCCGTCCGTGCCGCCGCGTACCGGAGGTTCACAGGGCTCCATGCCCAGATTCTTCATTACTGTCCGCACATTCTCGATCAGATACATACATGGCTCGATCTTTTCCAGCATGTTCCGGTACTGCTGGGCAATATCAAGTTTTACACAACCGGCGCCGTACTTCTCGTTCAGTCTCTTCTCGATCATACGAAGCGCTGCGAGTCGTGCCTCAAACCCACCTGCACTGTGGTCACGGATTATGTAAGATACTTCGGCACTCTCCACATTGCCGGAAATCGATATCAGGTGGAAGAAACCTTCTCTGCCTTCTGTCTGCGATGGTGTTTCTGCTTCAGGAAGCATACGGTTGATCTCGCAGGCCACCAGCCCGGCGTTGATCATCTTGTTCTTTGCGTCCCCCGGATGTACACTGCGCCCCGCTACTTTAAACGCAGCTGCCGCAGCATTAAAATTCTCATACTCTATCTCGTTCTCTGCCCCGCCATCAACAGTGTAGGCAAAATCTGCCCCGAAAGCCTCAAGGTCGAGGTCTTCCGCTCCGCTCCCGATCTCCTCATCAGGTGTGAATGCAATCGCAATCCTACCGTGAGGTTTATCTGAATGCAGAAGCTGTTCAGCTGCCGTCATGATCTCGGAGATTCCTGCTTTGTCATCCGCCCCCAGCAAAGTGGTACCGTCAGCAGTGATAAGCGTACGTCCCTTCAGTTCCCTAAGGTGCGGAAACACTTCAGGATCCAGCACGATTCCCCCCGGGAGCGTGACTTTTCCACCGTCATAGTTTTCGTGGATCATCGGTTTTACATCTTTTCCTTTAAAATCAGGCGCGGTATCAAGATGCGCGATAAAACCGCACACCGGAGCATCCTCCATCCCCGGCGTTGCTGGAATGAAGCCATATACATAACATTTGTCGTCCACCCGCGCGCCTTCTATCCCAAGCTCTTTCATCTCTTCGACAAGCAAATGTGCAAGGTCGAATTCTCTCTGTGCCGAGGGAACCGTACCCGACTCCTCATCGCTTGTGGTCCAGATCTTCGCGTAGCGGATAAGTCTTTCATATGCTTTCATATTTCATCCTCCATAATGTATTTTAACAGGCAGTTCATGCGCTATGGCTGCCGGTTGATGAGAACGGCAGCTATAACGCATAAACTGCACTGAAAGAAACTGACAAACTCAGCCACGATTCTCAGGGTGTAAGCAACTGCACTAACCGCGATAATTACCGGAATACTTCACATACGCATCACTATATACGCGCTGCACTGCAGGCAGAGCACTGTATGCGCTGCTTTCGGAATAGTACACACCCACACTCACCACATACCATGGCTCAGAATTCAGGTTGCTCCACTCGGTAGTCAAAAACACTTTGGAAGGATATCCCTGAGCTGTCAGGTTATCGGCGTACATCTGCGCCTCGGCAAGCCGTTTGGCGGCATGGCACCAGATTCCGTAAAATGCAGCATAATGATCACTCTGATATATGCCGATCGAAGCGGAGGGCTGACTCGGTGCCGTATAATTATCGTTCCTTGCACCTCCGATGAATGTTCCCGTGTACTTCACATATGCATCGGGATAGATCTGCTGCACGCTCGGCAGCACATTATATGCTGCCTGCTCGGAGTAATAAGCCCCCGCTGTCACAGCATACCATGTTTCGGGATTCAGGTTTGACCACTGCGATGTTGTGTACACTTCCGCTTCATAACCGTATGCACGCAGCTGTGAAGCATAGTTAAGTGCCTCATTGTAATCCTTGGTAGCCTGACACCAGATGCCATAAAACGAATCGGTTGTGTAAGCCTTTGCCGTCTGTGGCAAAATAAGCATCGCCATCAAAGCAGCAAATGTCCATAATACCGTTCTTCTGAAAGCTTTTCTCACACTGTAACTCATAGGAACCCTCCTTCCGAACAACGATTTCCTGTTGCACATAAAACATGTAGAGATTCACTGAAACCAACAAGCTTCAGCCGAGTTTCATTCTCTTAGACCTCCTTTAGTTTACCACATAATCAATCTCTTCACCAGTATGCGGAATGATCTAAGGCAAGACAGGGGACGGTTCTGTGTCTTAAAACAAGACAGAGAACCGTCCCCTGTCTTGTTTGTGAAAGAACAAAATTGCATTGGCTTCTTCCTATAATGAGATCAACAAATAAGACAGTAAGCGATCAACGCACACAATACAAAAGGAGGAAGCCATATGTTCAGAACAATCACAAAAAAGATCGTTTCCTTTGCCATCATCCTTGGACTTCTCCTGATCGGAAGCTTCACGGAGTCCGGCGAAAACCTGATGACCACAGAGGTCTCAGCCTCTGCTAACTATTACACCGTGGCCGGGACCACAAACTACCTGGCCCTCCGTTCTCATCCCGGTTATGATACGGGAAATGAGATCGGCAAACTTTTCAACGGAGAAAACGTAGAGTATATCAACTGCGGAAGCGGATCATACTGGTTCGTATATTCTCCGAAACTCTGCAAATCCGGGTACGTCAATAAGAATTACCTGGTGTCTTCAGGCGGCAGCTCCTGCGGGTACAATCCGGCACCGGCCGAAACCGGAAGAACATGCCGTGTGGTAGGAACCACAAACTACCTGGCCCTGCGTTCCGCACCGTGCTACAGTGGCTGCAACGAGATCGGAAGACTCTGCAATGGAGACACCGTAGAAGTCAAAAGCTGCTCGGGAACCTACTGGTACGTATACTCCCCGAAGCTTTGCATGAGCGGGTATGTGAACAGCAGATATCTTGCATAACTTAGCCGGCTAATGGTATCCTGTACCATTAGCCGAAGACGAAACTAAGACAGGGGACGGCTCTCAATAAGACAGAGAACCGTCCCCTGTCTTTCTGTTCACAAATTGTTCATGGTGCCTGACACCATTAATCTTGCAAATTAATTACAAATATGTTAATATATTTGGTGAGAATCTTTTTTACATAGTACCGAGAGTTGCACTGCTTCGTTGCCGAGACTCATTAACATACAGCTAAGAGGACAGAAAAAAGTATTTATAATAGACAGTATTTGAGGAGCTTTGGCGTACAGACGACTGGGGTGAAAATATGAATTTGAGAAAGAAACACAGGCTGTTTTTGTTACTTAATTTACTGGCATTGATGTTGGTTTTGATGCCGGCAGGCAAAGCTTACGCTGCCACGGGGATCAATGTCATCAGCTTTTCGCAGAAAAATCGATGTGTAACAATAAAGTGGAGACCTGTGACAGGCGCAACAGCCTACATTATAACAAGAAAGGCTGCGGATGGTAAGACAGGAAACATCGATTACCGCAGTACAATAAAGTATCGCCAGAGAACCTGTGAATTTAACGATACCAGGTTTACCTCCGCAGACGATGGCAAAACATTCTGCTATCACATTGCTGCGATAGACCGGCTGGGAAAAGAGATTGCTACCGGCACAAGGTTCCTGGTGAAAATACCCACCTGCGCGATCACATCCCTGGAGAGTACCGCGGACGGTAAGGTTACATTAAGATGGAAACAGTATACCGGTATTTCTTCTTACCGGCTGCAGTGGGCAGAACAGATTAACAGCAGATCGGTCAATACCAGAAGCAGAAGTATATCCCGGGACAAATCAGCTGCTACGGTCACGGGACTGAAGCCAAAAACAAAGTATATCTTTCTTATTCAGGGTGTGGCGTCAGGCCTTTACGGGACGAAAAAGATTCAGAGTTTTGGCTGGACAAGCAGTAAAAGCGTAGTTATGCCATTGCCTTCCACATTGGTGCTTCATTATAACGATGGCTCTGTCTATAAAGAGATTCAGGTAGAGACGGGAGGAAGCTGCACATTGCCCAGCATGGTAAATCCCAAGGGTTACACTTTTATTGGCTGGGGATACAGAAAGGGCATTTTTGTCAGCGAAGATTCTCCCTTTGAAACACCATATAAAGCATACAATCAAATAAGCAATATCCGAGGCACGAAACATCTTTACGCAGTACTTTTTGACAGAAGTAAAGAAAAAGATCTGTCCGAAGCTCAGATGTTTTCACCCAATATTTCCAAATATAAAAAAGTGATCTTTATCGGAGATTCACGTACCAAATGTCTGGAATATATGCTTCGGAACCTGCACATAGATGCCGACTCACACAATATAGCATTTGTAGCACAATCGGGAACAGGGCTGGACTGGCTGAAGACAGAAGGGTATTCAATGCTGCTGAAAAAGATCGATGAGATCAACAACAGCACTCCTGATGATAACCGCCCTATCGCTCTGATATTCAATTCGGGTGTTAACAGCCTCAGCCATGATCCGGTAACGATCGGTCGGCTTTATGTTGATTTTTACAAATCGATTGCAACAGAGCTGAAGAGCAAAAGGTGCAGTCTTTTCTTACTGTCGGTGAATCCGGTGGTGAGTGCTCAGTTCGAGACAATGTATGATCCTGTCAGACAGGAGTGGAGAATACGTACATTTAATGCGACTGTCAGCACAGGACTGAAGGGAATATATACATATCTCAACACAAATATGTGGCTCCTCAGAAACGGCTTCAGCACCGATTCGGGAATACAATACGACAACGGCGTGGATGATGGACTGCACTACACGATAAAAACGTATAAGCGTATCCTGCGGAAAGCACTTAATCTTTTGGAGAGTGCAGGTTAAACAAGAACAGGTGGACAATTCTCAATGAGAATTGTCCACTTTTTTTTGCAGTTATTTGCCGTAAATGTGTGCGCCTCTTCTTTTTTACCAAATATTCTATATTTCCTATTGACATTATATGAATAGTATAATATAATTACCTCAGTTCAAAGAGAGGAGGCGCAAACGATGTTAAGAAAATCGACAGACAGTATGAACATTGCCATGTGGTGTCGAATGCTTAACTCCCGGGTATATTTGATGGCCGGGGCGGCAGGGTTAATTTCCATGCGCCTCAAAACGATCTGATGTTGAAGTACAATATCTGATGGAGCCATTTTTGCCCGGGAGCGCAGCAAACAGCACCCGGGCATAATTTTTCGCCCGGAACAGACCAAAAATATGAGACAGCAGAAGGAGAAGAAAGATGAGTAATTACAGATTTGAGACATTGCAGCTTCACGTAGGACAGGAACAGGCAGACCCCGCAACCGACGCACGTGCCGTACCGATTTATCAGACTACTTCCTACGTTTTTCATAACAGCAAACACGCGGCCGATCGTTTTGGTCTGGCAGATGCCGGAAACATCTATGGAAGACTGACCAACTCGACGCAGGACGTCCTGGAGAAACGACTGGCTGCTCTCGAGGGCGGATCGGCGGCTTTGGCACTGGCATCAGGCGCGGCGGCCATCACTTATGCCATCGAAGCCCTTGCAGCGAACGGTGGACACATTGTTGCGCAGAAGACCATCTACGGAGGAAGCTACAATCTGCTTGCGCACACTCTTTCGCAGTACGGGATCAGAACAAGCTTTGTGAATATCCATGATCTTGAAGAGGTAGAGGCGGCGATCACCGATGATACAAGAGCCATTTTCCTCGAAACTCTCGGGAACCCGAACAGCGATATTCCGGATATCGATGCGGTGTCGGAGCTTGCTCATAAACATGGACTTCCCGTCGTGATCGACAACACGTTCGGAACACCTTATCTGATCAGGCCAATCGAGCACGGGGCAGATATCGTGGTGCATTCCGCAACAAAGTTTATCGGCGGCCACGGAACCACGCTTGGCGGTATTATCGTAGAATCGGGCAAGTTTGACTGGAGTGCGAGCGGCAAATATCCGAATATCGCAGCCCCCAACCCCAGCTACCATGGCGTGTCATTCTATGATGCTGTAGGACCCGCTGCGTTCGTTACTTATATCCGCGCCATCCTTTTAAGGGATACCGGAGCGACGATCTCACCGTTCAACGCATTCCTGCTTCTGCAGGGCGTGGAGACGCTTTCGCTGAGGCTTGAGCGCCATGCCGAAAACACAAAGAAGGTTGTAGAGTTCCTGGCAAATCATCCGCAGGTAGAAAAAGTCAACCATCCTTCTCTTGCGGATCATCCCGATCACGCGCTGTATGAGAGATACTTCAAGAACGGCGGCGGTTCGATCTTCACCTTCGACATCAAAGGAGGGCAGGAGGAAGCCTGGAAGTTTATCGACAGCCTGAAAATATTCTCTCTGCTTGCCAACGTGGCAGACGTGAAGAGCCTCGTCATTCATCCGGCCTCCACCACACATTCACAGCTCACCGAAGAAGAGCTTCTCGATCAGGGTATCAAACCGAACACAATCAGGCTCTCCATCGGCACGGAGCACATCGACGATATTATCGCGGACCTGGAAGGAGGGTTTGCAGCTATATAAGTGAAAACACACGGGGGACGAAGAACCTTCCCCGTGTGTTTTCGGTTTCTCGTTTCGTTTCACGCATAACACCAATACAGCATCGTACCGCCCAAATAACACACTACATCCCACATATCTGCAGTCGACCCGGTTTTAACAAGAGGGATAACAAATTCCCACACAACCGCGCACGCCAGAAAAAACAGAAGCAGCGTACCGATCTTCCTCATAGAAGTCCGTAAAAATACCAGCAGCACGATCTGGCACGCGGGGATCACGACAAGAGGGCATAGAAGATCATTAAAATGGCACCTGAGAAAATATCCCAAGGTGCCATCGATCATGTCCTTCAAAAAGAACCTGTTCAGCAGATAAAGACAGACTGCCCCTGTCATACAGGCTGCGTTTCGGCGCAGCAGATCTTTTTGATTCATCCGAAAAATCCTGCGATCAGCACTACGGCAGCGATCACAATAACAACCGTGATAATCGTACCTTTTTTGCCCATTTTCCTTCCTCCCTATACCCATTTAACAGTGTATTTCCTGCCGGTCTGTGCACCGGTATTGACGATATTGTATTCCAGAAGGTCCTTAGCGTTTTGCTGGGCCTGACTTAAGATGGAAGTATCATTCTCGGCCCCTTCGCGCATAGCCTGCTGTGCTTCGGCGAATGCAGTCGCGATCTCCTCTGCGCTCACTTTGGTGAAAAGTCCCACGTCCGAGATCGGCTCGGAAAGAGAATCCTTATCCGCGTACACGTTCAGGATCTGTGCCTCGGGGACATGTACCTCCACTGTTCCGTCGGCGGAAGGCTCACCGATCACGATCTGACTCGCATCGATCCCTACCTCCACGATCCCGCTGTATTCGATGAAAAACTTCTTATAATCATAGCGGAACAGTCCGTATTTGAAGATCGGAGCCTGGTTCTCATATTCGGCCACATTGTGGTAGTAGCACTTAAGCGTGGCGAGCTCGCATATTCTGCTCACAAAAGCATCTTCCGCGATATCGATCGTGGTGCCGCCCGACTGCGGCCTTATCCATTTGATGGCGCTGAGCGAAAGCAGCACGACGGTCGCAAGGATGAGAACTGCAGGAAGTATGATGCGCCTGCTCTTTTTTTCTTCAGTCATTCCTGCCTCCTATTCCCACACAAGGGTATAACCGCTGTCTGAAATTAAGGGCAGCAGCATCGCTTCGATCGTGCCCTTCAAGTTGTCCTCTGCTGTATCAAACAGATCATGTGATGACTGAACCTCCTGCAAAATGTCATCCTCGCAGGCTGTGAGGGCAGTCCTCAGGTCGATGCCTGCGTTCTCCGGAATAAAGGAGATGCTCTTCTCATTCACGACGTTTGTAAGGATCTTTATTTCCGGGAGAGAAGCGGTGAGCTGTTTCGTTTCCTCGTCTGCTTCCAGCTTAAAATCATTCATGTCGATCCCGGCTTTTACCACAGCACTGTATCTGATGCTGCATTCCGGTTTCTCCTTTTTCCCGTCCTTGTAGATCTGCGCAATTCCATTGTATGTGAACTGAGCCGTGGAGAGCTCCTGAACCGCCTTCATCTTTTCCAGATAGGAAGAGACGGTGATGGACGGCGTCCCGGAAAAAAGATCACTGTGGCTGATCACAAACAGAGCAGCGGCAACGATCAGCAGCATAAATAAAATAATGTTCAGGCGCGTGAAGATGCGCGGCTTTTTCTCTTTATTTTCGTTATCATTCATAAAACACAGGGGACGGTCTTTTGGTGCTGACGAACACAAAAGGGCCGTCCCCCCATGTTCGCCGTTGTGCTGTCTTTACCTGTTCCTGATATACTGACAAATATTATATCACAGGTTTTATCGATGAGTAAATGGGGACGTATCTCTTTGACTCATTTTTGCTTGCAAAAATGAGTCAAAGAGATACGTCCCCATTTACTCATGCCCGGATCAGCCTGTCATACACCCCGCTGCCCACGACCTCAGCCGCTGCACCCGGAAGCTCTATCACAGCTTCTGTATTGACCGGAACTTCAATATGTACCAAAGTCTTTCCGCCGACGATTTTCCAGTCCACTGAGGCTTTACCATAAGGTGTATCTTCGCTCACAGAGGCATTTGTGAGCCCGGAAGTAAACGAAGGTTTTACTCTGAAACGCCGGTAGCCGGGCTCGATCGCCTGCAGGCCGCCGATGTGGCGCACCATCCAGTCGAGCACGCAGCCGAAAGCGTAATGGTTGTAGCTGTAGGTACTGACGGTGCCGTCCTCGGAGACTGCGCCCCAGCTTTCCCACATCGTGGTTCCGCCTTTTTCCACTTCGTAAAGCCAGCTCGGGCAGCCTGTCTGGAACAGCAGCTTGTAAGCCACGTCTTCACGTCCGTTCTCGCAAAGAACATCCATCAGGAAGAGCACACTAAGAAAACCGGTGTCAAGCTTGTCGCCGTTTTCACGTATCATTCTGCAAAGTCGATCGACCATTTTCGGGCGGATCTCTTCTGTAACCAGCCCCATCTTGAGCGCGATCACGTAGATTCCCTGGAAATCGGCGTCCATGCTGCCGTCTTCGTGCACATATTCCGTGATGAAAGCTTTGCGGATCTTTTCATACAGATCTGTATAGTAAGCAGATTCTTCGCTCTTTCCTAAAATATCTGCAATTTCTGCCATGTGCTTTGCGCTGAAAGCGTAGTAGGCAGGAGCAACGATTCCCATAGTCGCATAAGCGGTCTGATTCATCGCCATGCCGTCGGGATTGCCCAGAACGATGGAAGGAATCAGCCAGTCGCCGAAGTGGAAGTCGGTGTTCCACAGATAGCGGCTGCGTGCCTTATGCTCCTCATCCCAGCTCTCATACCCTTCGGGGTGACAATTCTCGGCACGTCCTTTGATATATTCCATCCAGCGCGTCATCGCATCATAGTTTTCTTCCAGCACACGAGTGTCGCCATAGGCCTGATACATAGCATAGGAAACCATAATGATGGCATCGCCCCAGCCGCAGCTGGTATCCGTTCCCAGGTTATCGCGGAGGAAGGTGGCGTAGGCCTTCAGATAAGG
>CADCPK010000249.1 GCA_902803215.1 uncultured Lachnospiraceae bacterium | reverse complement strand
CTTTAAGGGGATTCCGGCAGAGAAAAGGCCGCTTCAGCCCGATGAAGAACAATACTTTCTGATCCTGCTCCACTTCTGGAAGAAGCTGTTTGGCTTCGACACCTGGCTGCCCCTTGACCATTCCGATATGGACACCCTGATGCACATCCGTCATTTCGATCTTCTCCTTGAGCTCTATTTCAACCACAAGTTCCGCAATTTTGAGTATCAGCCCGACTTTGGAGAGTGAGAGGTAAAACGCCATGATGCCGTCTAAAGCAAAAGAACTTGTAATTCAGCTGGAAGAGGAACGCAGGAAGAAGACAGAGGATGGGAATCCATCTGTCTCTGGCTCTGACACCCGTCTGAAAAAGAATCCCCTCGGTGAAATCCTCAGGGAAAATCTTCCCTGGATCCTTGCAAATGACCGCTTTACAAAGGAACAGAAGAAAGCTGCCGGTATGATTGCCGTCTGTAAGACGGAGGCGCTCGGCGGCTATCTCGAATACTGCACGGACTGCGATAGGGCAGTTGATTTCCATTACTGCTCCTGCAATAACCGAAATTGTCCCTACTGCCAGTATCCCATGCAGGAAAGATGGAATCAGCTGCGTATGAACGAAGTCATCCCAGGAATCCCATACTACCATATTATCCTGACCTGTCCCCATGAGCTGAATCCGCTGTTTCAAAGCAATTCCAAAGCCCTCCTGGGCCTTCTGATGCGGTCTTCCGCTCAGGCTGTCGTCAAGATGTGCAGGAATCCGAAGATCCTGGGTGCGGTTCCATCTATCCTTTCCGTACTCCATACCTGGTCCTCCGATCTGCTCCCGCATTTTCATTCGCACATGCTCGTCAGCGGCGGAGGGCTCAATCCTGACGGAGAGTTTGTCTCTCTTACGGAGCTGCGGAAGGCTCAGAAACGTTCCCGCAAAAAGGCCCGCCGGAATAAGGGGAATGATTATTTCATGCCGCTCCCGGCATTGAAAGCCGTATTCCGCGGCATGTTCATGTCTGGTCTCCGCAGGCTTTATGACGAACACCAGCTGAATATTCCTGCCAGTCTTGATGAATTGAACGATCCCTTCATGTGGAGCAGGTTCTGTCACGACCTTGAACAGAAAGTCTGGGTGGGCGACATTGAAAAAGCAGCCGCCAAAGGTGAAAATGTTATCGGGTATTTTGCCCGGTATGCGTACAGAACAGCAATCTCAAACAGCCGCATCCTGTCCTATGACGGGGAAACTGTCAGGTTTACTTCCCGCGACAAGAATGTCCCCGGTGGGAAAAAGGTCATTTCATTGGATGTACATTCTTTTATCTGCCGCTTTCTCAGCCACATCCTGCCCAAAGGGTTTACCCGTGTACGCACCTTTGGACTCCTTTCCAATTCCACGAAAAATAAAAATCTGAAATCCATTCATGAGCAGCTTCATCTGAACCCGTATGCTCCAAGCCCATATCAGGACCTTAAGGGTGTTGAGCTGATGATGGAGTTGTTTCCGGATAAATCATGGGGTGTCTGTCCCCACTGTCAGGGCGTTCTGGTCTCCATTCCCTTTGGAAATGTCCCGGCGAGAGGAACGAAAAGGAAACGTCAGAAGAAGCGGACCGCATGAAACTGAATATCTGGTCCATCTGCAGAAGATGCAAAACAAGGGATTCGTCCGGTTAAAAAAACACCCGGAAAATCCCTTGTTCGTGCTGCACCCAATTGACAAGATGCACTCTCATTAGATTCAGTTTTTACACTCTTGAGTTTAGATCAGGAAGATTTTGCCCTTCCATTGATCCGTATTTCTTTTTCACACGCTATTGGATGTTGTTACTTTTTACATATAGCCGTATCCTGGCACGTAAAAACGGGGGATGGGATTCGAGTTTTCATATATCCCCGGTTTGACCCAAATAGAAAATCTTCATGCCGTTAAGGAGATTACTTTAAGGCATGTTTTTTTATTTCTGGCATGAAGGTTTTCTTAATATTTGGGAGAAGAAAGGCCCCAAAATGAACGAGTGCGGCCAAACACTTTTAGGGATTGGCCACCTTGTCCACCCATCCAGCGGGGCG
>CADCPK010000248.1 GCA_902803215.1 uncultured Lachnospiraceae bacterium | reverse complement strand
CAACATTATGAGAAGTCCCAGAAGATCCGCCGACGAACAGTACGCATTGGTTATGGAATGCCGCAGCAGCGGCCTCTCCGATCAGCAGTGGTGTATGCAGCATGATATCAACCCCGGCACTTTCTACAACTGGGTCAAGCGGCTTCGTGATAAAGCCTGCTATGAAATACCTTCGGCTACCGGGAAATCACAACTCACGGCTTCTGTAAAGCAGGATGTCGTTAGAGTCGATATTATTCCGGAACCGGAAGCAGCTTCCTCCCCCGAAATTGTCCATGCTCCGATTATTAATAAAGAAGCCGAGGCTTCTTCCGTACCTATCGAGATCAGGATCAACGAAGCGGTAGTCCGTATTACAAATGATGTAGATCCCAGGCTGCTTGCACAAATACTTCGGAATCTCGGAGGGTGCTTATGCTAGGTGATATAACGATCGCTACGGAGCTGTACGTCATATGCGGCTACACCGATATGCGCAAGTCTATCGATGGTTTGAGCATGATCGTAAAAGATCAACTGCATATGGAACCGGGTCATGCGAGTGCTCTTTACCTGTTTTGCGGCAAGCGATGCGATCGTATCAAAGCTTTGCTCCACGAAACCGATGGTTTTGTGCTTTTGTATAAACGGCTTGACGCCAATGTCGGCAGATACCGGTGGCCTCGCAATAAAAATGAAGTCAAATCCATTACCTGGAGACAGTTCGATTGGCTGATGTCAGGCCTGGAAATAGAACAGCCAAAAGCAATACGGCGACGGTAGTTTCGACACAAATAAAAAGCCTGAAACCCTTGATTTTGCTGACTTTTTCGGCTCTTTGTGGTATAATAATCCTATCAGAAAAAGGAGCCGAAAAGTATGCCGTCGGGAGTAAAAGATATACAGCTCACAGAGCTCAAGGATATCATCTTACAACTGAATAAGACTGTCAGCGAGCAAAACGCTCTGATAGCGAGTCTGCAAAAATCACTCGATGAACGTACTGCCGAAGACGCCAAAAAGGACAGGATCATAGCCGATCTTGAAGCACAGCTTGCTTTTTTGAAGCAGAAACTGTTCGGTTCCACAAGCGAGATGAAGAAAGCTCCGTTCCCCGGGCAATTAAGTTTGTTTGATACGCCGGAAGAAGAAGCACCCGTACAGGTGGAACCGGAGATCATAGAGGTTAAGGGCTATAAGAAAGAACGTAAACCCAAAGCCACTTATGATGAAATGTTTGCAAACCTTCCGGTCAAACAGGTCCCGGTCGACACCTTGACCGAAGAACAGAAGACCTGCGGCGTGTGTGGGATAAAGATGGTCCCGATCGGCCATGAAGTCATTCGAACGGAAATCAAATATACCGAGCCCAAGCTTGAACGAATAGAATATATAGCAACCACTTACGAATGTCCGAAATGCAAAGAGACCGAAGATCCGCAGTTTATAAAGGATGAGGGAGAACCTGCCCTTATCCCGGGCAGTTATGCCTCTTCAAGTCTGGCGGCTCATGTCATGTACGCCAAATATGTGCTCGGCATGCCTTTGTACCGTCAGGAAAAAGATCTTGCGCGACTCGGTGCCGAGATCAGCCGCACGTCAATGGCCCATTGGATCATTTACTGTGCGCAGAATTATCTCGAACCCGTATACGGATATCTGCATCGCCTGCTCATAAAGCGGAGGTACCTGATGGCGGATGAAACGCCGATTCAAGTACTCAAAGAACCCGACAGGCGCCCGCAGAGCAAATCCTATGTGTGGCTTGTGCGTACCGGTGAGGACGGAGAGGTTCCGATCATCCTCTATCGATATACTCCCACGCGGGCGGGAAAGAATGCGGAAGCCATCCTGAAGGATGCCGAGGAGGGATTCTATCTGATGGTCGACGGATATCAGGGGTATAACAAGCTGACGCAGGCAAAGCGCTGCTGCTGTTACGCCCACATCAGAAGATATCTTCTGCAGGCGATTCCCAAAGGACACGAACGGGATTATACGGAGCCGGCCGTTCAGGGGTTCATGTATTGCGATAAGCTGTTCGCGTACGAACGGCGATATCTTGAACAAGGCTTATCATTTAAGCAGATCTATAATCGTCGTCTCAAGGATGAAAAACCTATCATTGAGGCTTTTTTGGCATGGGCAGATCGACAGAACCCGCAGAGCGGCGATCGTCTCATCCGAGCCTTAAATTATATAAACGGCTGCAGACCGTACATGATGACATATCTTGAAGATGGACACTGCAGTCTGACCAATAACGCAAGCGAGAACAGCATCCGACCTGTAGTTTTGGGCCGGAAGAACTGGCTTTTCAGCGACACACAGGACGGTGCAAATGCAAGTATGACACTTTTCTCTTTGATTGAGACAGCGAAAGCCAATGGCCTGGATCCTCAAAAGTATCTGTCACACTTGCTTGAATATCGACCGAATGGATCCATGTCGGACGCGGAGCTTGATTTGTTAATGCCATGGTCTGAAACGTAATAGTCAAACCGTCCGCCTAGGCGAATAACTCTTTTTGTGACATACTTGAAAAAACTCAAAAAACTAGCTAGTTTTTTCAAGT
>CADCPK010000247.1 GCA_902803215.1 uncultured Lachnospiraceae bacterium | reverse complement strand
GGGCGTTCCGTCGGAACATAATCTTCATCCGGGACCCAGCCGACACCATCCAGATATTCCCCGTTGATCCAACCATAAAGACCTGTATAATTCTTATCGATGGACTTCTTTATACTTACAGATTCAGATTCCAGATATTCCAGTATCTCACTGTTTGTTTTTCCCTCCCGGTTCATCTCCTCCACAACATGACCCGCAAGCAAAACCGTGTTTTCTCTCACGATAAGATAATTATCGAATTCCTTAGCTGATTCTACAGCGTTGATCCTGCCCTGCAGATAAATCTCCCCTCTCACAGCCCTGAACAGATGATAAGTCCCCAGAGCAGTGAGTCCAATTGCCGCCATAAACACCAGCGTTAATACGATCACATTCTTTACACCGAGATCCCTGATATATTCTTCAATACTTTTTCTTTTCTTCATATGCTACCCCCGGAATAAATGAGTAAATGGGGACGTTTCTTTTTGACTCATTTTAATGCATCCCTGCCCCCCGTCCCTTAACTCTTCCCTTATTTGCATAGATTCTTTAATCAAATCATACTATGTTGAAGAAATAAAATCTACTATTTTTATGCATATTTACAAAAAAGTGCCCCCAAAGGAGCACATGAATCCCGAAATCTTCCCGGTTATGCAATAATAAATAAGACAAATTCCCTGCCACAGGTATTATCACCTTAATGGCAGGGAACTGTTAACTGTATCTATTTACAATATCTACTTATGTGAATAACAATATTATCTACAATTCTACATACGTTACAGAGGAACAGTATCCATGTCGGTGAAACATCTTTTTAACCATCTTTTTGAACCATCCGGATGACGCAATAAAACTGCTTATCAGCCTCCTTTCTCTTCGAGCAAACACAGAAGAAAAGCGTGGAATCCGACATCTCCTGCCGTTTCCACGCTTTGCCCTTTCTTTATTCCGTTGTATCCTCCGGCATGTTCAGGTTCACATTGTGGTTCACCTTAGCATCGTAAGTGTTGGCCTTCATAATCTCGGTAAAATCAACTCCGGTCGCTTCCGACATGGTATCAAAAACCTGTTTCATAATGACCGGCATGTTGCCCGAAATCTGTGAGGCTCCGCCTTTTCCTTCTCCGGTCTGATAAATGTTGATTCTGTCGATCGCCGTGAGCGGTTTCGCGATTTCCGCAGCCATCTCAGGCATAATGCGAATCATCATCTCAGCCATGGCGGCTCCGTTATACTTTTTGTACGCTTCAGCCTTTTTCTCCATCGCTGCTGCCTCGGCTTCACCTTTGGCCTTGATCGCTTCGGCTTCGGCACGGCCTTTGGCTGCGATTCCTGCTGCCTCGGCATCATACTTCGCCTTGATTCCGTTTGCCTCCTGCTCTGCGGCATACCTCTCGGCTTCAGCCTGTTTCTTCTGAGCCTCGGCTTTCTGAAGCTGCTCGTACTTCTGCGCTTCGGCCGATTTCTGGCGGCGTACCAGGTCGGCTTCCGCTTCTTTTTCAGCTCTGTACTTTTCGGCATCCGCAACGCGGTTGATGCTCGCCTGCAGTTCCTGTTCCTTCACTTCCACCTGTCTCTGGCGAAGCTCTGTCTCACGTTCTGCCTTGGCAATCTCAGCATTGACGGTGGCGGTCTGAATGGTCTTCTGCTGCGCCTGATTCTGGATCTCATAAGCAGCGTCCGCTTCCGCTTTCGCCGTATCCGCGGTCTTCTTCAGCGAAGCTTTGCGAATATCCAGATCATTGTTTTTCTGTGCTATTTCGGTCTGAGCCTGAACCCTTGCGTCATTCGCGGTACGGTCGGCTTCTGCCTGCGCGATCGCCACGTCTCGTTCCGCCTGCGCCTTTGCAATTGCGGCATCTTTTTTGATCTTGGAGGTATTGTCCATACCAAGATCATTGATCAATCCGTTTTCGTCCTGAACATTCTGGATGTTGCAGGAAAGAATCTCGATGCCCAGCTTGTCCATATCCTTCGAGGCTTTCATCATCACCTGATCGGAGAATTTGTCCCTGTCAGTGTTCACCGATTTGAGATCCAGCGTACCGATAATCTCTCTCATGTTGCCCTGAAGAGAATCTCTCAGGTCTGCCGAGATCATCTCGGGTTTTTTGTTCAGGAAGTTTTTGGCTGCCTGCTGAATCCCTTCCGTATCCGGACGAATGCGGATTTTTGCGATTGCATCGACCTTCACGTTGATAAAATCATTGGTCGGAATGTAGGTATCCGTCTTGATATCTACGGAAATCTGTCCGAGATACAGTTTGTCCAATCTCTCCAGGAACGGAACCCTGATGCCTGCTTTCCCGATCAGGATCCTCGGTCTCTTACGCAAACCGGAGATGATAAACGCCATGTCCGGCGGAGCTTTCACATATCCCAGAGCCAGGATCAGAACGATGCACACTGTAGGAATGATAAACGGTAAATACTTTAACACCAGTTCCAGCATTTTAATCCCTCCTTTGTATCAGCTGTTTTCCTGTATGTTGAAATCAATTATAAAACTATGCTATACTGGAATAAACTGCTGCAGGAGCGGATTAGGGCCTGCTATAACCGTCAAAACCGCGGAAAAGAGGGTTGTATGGGAAGAAAATCTGTCAGAAAAGATAAAAATGTCTTTCAGCTCCGAAGGGAAGAGCTTTCGCTCACCCGCGAAGAGGCCTCGGAGCTGCTGCAATTTATTTCGGAAGACCGTATTGAGAAGATCGAGAACGAGAAGTCGCTGCCGCATCCCGATGAGGTGCTGAAGATGGCCTCGGTGTACAAAAAGCCCGCCCTCTGCAATCACTACTGCTCGCAGATCTGCCCGATCGGCCAGAGATACGTCCCCGAGGTGGAGATGAAAGAGCTCTCGCAGATTGTGCTGGAGATGCTGGCGCATATGAACGCGCTGGAGAAAAATAAAGAACGCCTGATCGAAATCTGCATGGACGGCCGCATCGACGACGACCAGTACGAGGATTTCCGGCTGATCCGCGACCGGCTGTCTCAAATGTCCCGAACGCTGGACTCCCTGCGGTACTGGGTCGAGAACGGAATTGCAGAGGGACAGATTGACGGAGAACGGTTGGAGTGAGCAGCCGGCCGGTCATGCTTTCGAGTGCAAAGCAGGATTCGCGAACACATCAACAATCTTGAAGCTACTCTTCAATGTGCTTTATGATCTTTGCAGGGTTTCCCGCAATTACCACATGATCGGGAAACGATTTGGTTACCACAGATGCAGCGGCAACGACTGTATTATCTCCTATGGAAACGCCGGGAAGAATCGTGACACCCCCGCCGATCCAGACATTATCACCAATCGTGACCGGTTTAGGAATACCGATCTTCTCTCTTCTCGATTCTGCGTCAAGCGAATGCCCGATCGCATAGATACAGGTTTTAGGCCCGATCATGCAATGTGCTCCGATCCTAATCGGAGCGGCATCCAGGAACACACAGTCAAAATTCATGAAAAAATCTTCTCCCACGAAGATATTATATCCGTAATCACAATGGAACGGTGGCTTAACGGCGATGATATCTCCGCATTGTCCTAACAATTCCTTTAAAATGGAGCGCCTTAATGCTTCATCCTCCGGGGAGTCATTAAATCTGGAGCAGAGAATCCGGGCGTTTTTCTTGTCCTCCATGAGCTGCGGATCATTTGTAAAAAAAGATTCTCCATTTGTCATTTTTTCTCTTTCTGTTTTCCTGATTTCCATAATATCCTCCAATTTGGCCAATGGGGACGGTTCTTTTTGACCCATTTTGATTTTATCATTTCATTGCACCGGTACGATCCACTCCGCGTCCTCAATATGTCGGAAATGCAGTACGGATACACTGGTCAAAGCTTTCTCCGCATATACCATCGGATTCCAAACACTCCGATAGCCATTGCAATCAACCACACACAGGAACCGGAAACTGCCATCATTGTCCTCGCCCATTCACCGCTGATATCTCCGAATGTGTCTATCAAAGCAATCTCGAGCATGAGAATCGAAACCATAGCGTCCACAAGACCAATACTCTTCATGGAAAGCAAAACCGGCGATTTCTTTCTTCCGGCTTTCTCCAGTTTCTGCACATGTTTTTTTGCCGCCACACGAGACATGCCGATCTTTTCACCAAGCTCCTGAAAGCTCATGCGGGCATTCCCCATCAATAGTTTCAGGATTATACTGTCTGTTCTGTCCATTATCCTCGCCTTTTTTATAGGTTTTTCAGCGTCGACTCTGAATATAATTATTATAAAATGCAGCCTTGAGATATTCAAGAGGGCAGGTTACGTTTCGTAACTCCATAACATAAAACATGTCCGGCGCCGCCCAGGGCAGCATATCCAAAGAGGGACGCTTTATATAACCGTGCTGCAAGACTTTCTTTATCTGCAATACACATAAAAAAACATAAAAGCCAAAAACAGTTATGGGTATGCCGATAAAGCCGAAGAACCCTGCCAGTCCAATTCTGGTATAAGAAATCTTCGGTGCAATTATGGCGTACTTATTGAGGCCTGCGGTTACACCCGAAGAGTCGGCTCCAAGCAGCAGACAATCGCCAATCATGGTCAGAATCCCTCCTGCAATCCCGTATATCAGATATCTCTTTGCTTTTTCTTTCATGGTTATCCTCTCCGGT
>CADCPK010000246.1 GCA_902803215.1 uncultured Lachnospiraceae bacterium | reverse complement strand
CGGATAGTACGGGATCATGTTGTCATCGATCCATTTCAGTGCCTTGGAAGGCGTCATGCCCCAGTTGGTCGGGCAGGAAGAAATAACTTCGATGAGTGAAAAGCCTTTGTTATCGATCTGGTTCTGAAATGCCTTGCGGATAGCCTTCTTTGCTCTCCTGACATTCTTCACATTATTAACCGCGACACGCTCGAGGTACTCGGGGCCGTCCAGCATGGAAAGCATCTCGCAGATTTTTACCGGATAACCGCACTGGGTAACATCACGTCCATAAGGAGAAGTCTGTGTGACCTGTCCCGGAAGGGATGTCGGAGCCATCTGGCCGCCGGTCATACCGTAGATCGCGTTGTTAATGAAGATAACGGTGATGTTCTCGTTTCTGGCCGCTGCATGAACCGTCTCGGCGGTACCGATGGAAGCGAGATCGCCGTCACCCTGATATGTAAATACGATAAGATTGTCGGGATCGGATCTCTTTACGCCTGTCGCGACTGCCGGAGCACGTCCGTGCGCAGCCTCGATCATATCACAGCGGAAATAATCATACGCCATGACCGAACATCCGACGGGAGCAATACCTACTGTTCTGCCTTCGATCTCGAGTTCGTCGATCGCTTCTGCCACAAGGCGATGAACGATACCGTGTGTGCAGCCCGGGCAATAATGAAGCGGGACATCTGTAAGAGCATGGGGTTTATCAAAAACTACCATATTATTCACCTGCCTTTCCGGCTGCTGCCTTGATTGCTTCGTAAACCTGTTCCGGAGACGGGATCATGCCGCCGACTCTGTTGCAGAGTGTGACCGGAACACGGCACTCTGTTGCAAGACGAACGTCCTCGATCATCTGGCCCATGGAGAGCTCTACGCTGATGATCTGTTTAGCCTTGCCGATAGTCTTCTTGAAGGTCTTCTCCGGGAACGGCCACAGGGTGATCGGGCGGATAAGTCCGGCCTTGATTCCCTCTGCCCTGGCTGCGTTGACCGCATTCTTGGACACACGTGCAGCGATACCGAAAGCAGCAACTACGATCTCGGCGTCATCCAGAAGGTATTCTTCAGCGATCGCTTCTTTCTCGCAGATCTGTGCATATTTCTCATAGCGCTCAAAGTTCTTGATCTCCAGAACTTCCGGGGAAAGGTAGAGGGAGTTGGCAATGTTGTGCTCTCTCTGCATTTTGGTTCCGGTGGTAGCCCACGGTTTTGCGGGCGCTTCCTTCACCTCAAAGTCGAAGGAAACCGGCTCCATCATCTGGCCGATGGTACCGTCTGCCAGCACCATAGCGGTCATGCGATATTCGTCCGCCAGCTCAAAGCCGCGGATGGTCAGCTGTGCCATTTCCTGTACAGAAGCCGGTGCAAGAACGATCATGTGATAATCGCCGTGGCCGCCGCCTCTGGTTGCCTGGAAGTAGTCGGACTGGCTTGGCTGAATGCCGCCAAGACCCGGGCCGCCCCTCTGGCAGTTGACTACCAGTGCGGGAAGATCTGCGCCTGCCAGATAAGAGATACCTTCCGATTTAAGAGAGATTCCCGGGCTGGAAGAAGAAGTCATGACTCTTTTTCCCGCTGCGGAAACTCCGTAAACCATATTGATCGCGGCGATCTCACTCTCGGCCTGAAGGAAAGTTCCGCCGATCTTCGGCATTCTCTTTGCCATGTAAGCCGCAATTTCTGTCTGTGGTGTAATAGGATATCCGAAATAATGACGGCAGCCGGCGATGATCGCAGCCTCCGCTATAGCTTCGTTTCCTTTCATCAATACTTTTTCTGCCACTTTACCTCACCTCACTTTTCGATCTTGATAATACAGTCAGGGCACATCGTTGCGCAGGACGCGCAGGCGATGCACTGTTCTTCATCGGTACATTCTGCGGGGTGATGTCCTTTTTTGTTGATGGCGTCCTTCGAAAGCTGAAGGATTCCCTTTGGACAAACTTCGACGCAAAGTCCGCATCCCTTGCATTCGTCCGTCTTGAATGTCAGTTTTGCCATAATACCCTCCTTATATTATTTCTATAATAAATAAAACATATTATACAGGCCTCTTCTGCAGTTTCATGGGGAACAGCCCCGGGACTTTGCCCTCAAGAGCAGGCGCCACACTTTTCTCGCAGCTCGTAAGCACAAGCGGCAGCCCGGAAAGCCTCGCCACTTCTTCCGCATATTCTGCAGAAGCGATCACATCCTCGGGCTGTGTCTCCGCGCCCAGGTTCGAGTTATTGATAATGCCGGTGAATTTAAGGGAAGCAGCCCCTTCTATCTCACGCATCACCTCGATGGTGGACACCGCATCCGGCGTCAGCGGGCGAAACCGGTTGACCACGAGGAACATGTCGTAATTATCCTCCTCGCGGATCGCAGGCGAAAGTCTGCCCAGCGCATAGGCGCCGCGGTCATCCCCGCCCACATCGATCACGCAGTTGAGCGTTCTGTCATCGACGATCGCGTACATCTCCTGCGGCAGCGCCGGGATGTCCAGGTTCGAGTTGGCGTAGGGCGAAACGATCATACGGATGCCCGCCTTTTCAAACTCTTCCTTGCTGTCCATTGTCCGGAAATACGGATTGACGATATCCAGGTCAGCGACAACCACGTTATCCTTCTGCCCGGCCAGCTCCAGCGCCATGTTGACCGCAATATTGGTCTTCCCGCTCCCGTAATGTCCGCAGAGCAGTGTGATTCTTTTATAGTTCATGTCTGATAATCTTTCCGCTTACCGTCTTGGGAAGCTCTTTTCTGAACTCCACGATCCTCGGGTATTTGTAAGGAGCCGTGTGCTCTTTCACGTAATTCTGGATCTCTTTCACCAGATCGTCCGAACCCTCGACGCCCGGCACAAGCACGATGCTGGCCTTGACGACGAAGCCCCTGACGGGATCCTTGGCGCCGCTCACGCCGCACTCAAGCACATAAGGCAGCTCCATAAGCACGCTCTCGATCTCGAACGGTCCGATACGGTAGCCGGAGGACTTGATGACGTCGTCGCGCCTGCCCACGTACCAGTAGAAGCCGTCCTCGTCTTTCCAGGCAAGGTCGCCGGTGTGGTACCAGCCGTCCTTCCAGGTTTCGCGCGTCTCTTCTTCGTTCTTGTAGTACATAACGGCAACACCGCAGGGAACACCTTTTTTGATGTTGATGCAGATCTCGCCTTCTTCACCGGACGGAACAGGCTTGCCGTTTTCGTCCAGAAGTGCAACCTCGTATGTCGGGACGGGCTTGCCCATGGAACCGATCTTATGCGGTGCACCGACCAGATTACCGATGATAAGGGCCGATTCGCTCTGTCCGAAGCCTTCCATGATACGAAGTCCGGTCGCTTTTTCGAACTGGCGGTAAACCTCGGGGTTGAGCGCCTCGCCGGCCGTCGTCATGTGCTTGACGGAGGAGAAATCGTACTTGCTGATATCCTGCTTGATCATCATACGCAGCATGGTAGGCGGTGCGCAGAAGGTCGTAATGTGGTGCTTGGCGAACATCGGCAGGATCTTCGATGCATCGAAGCGGTCAAAGTCGTATACAAAGATCGCGCCTTCGCACAGCCACTGGCCGTAGATCTTGCCCCAGGTCGCCTTTGCCCAGCCCGTATCGGAGATGGTAAAGTGAAGGCCTTCGGGATCGACTGTCTGCCAGTATTTCGCGGTGTGGAAATGCCCCAGCGGGTACTTGTAGGTGTGTGCCGCGATCTTCGGATATCCGGAAGTTCCGGAAGTAAAGTACATCAGCATCAGATCGTCGCCGCACGGAGAAACGCCGGTACGACGGAAACGGGAGCTGAACATGGGGTACTCTTCGTCGAAGGGTCTCCATCCTTCTCTGGTTCCGTTGACGATCATCATGTTTTTGAGAAGTCCGCATTTTTCCTGGGCGATCTCCACCTGATGGGCAGTGTCACCGTCAGCGGTGCAGACGATCGAGGTGATGCCTGCCGTCCTGATGCGGTACTCCAGGTCGTGCTCGAGCAGCTGGTTGGTCGCCGGGATGGCGATCGCGCCGAGTTTGTTCAGGCCGATGATCGCGTACCAGAACTGGTAGTGACGCTTGAGGATAAGCATTACGCGGTCGCCCTTCTGAATGCCGAGCGATTTAAAGTAGTTGGCGCAGCGTGACGATTCCTTGCGGACGTCCTCGAAGGTGATCCGGCGCTCCTCCATATCCTTGGAGATGTGGAGCATGGCCAGCTTATCGGGATCACGTCTCGCGATGGCATCGACGACGTCAAAGCCAAAGTTGAATTTGTTTGCGTTTTTGAAGCGGATGGCCGTCGGAGTGCCTTTTTCGTTCTCCTCGACATCCACAAAGTTGTGCCAGATGCGGTCGCTGTCGTCGACGGTCTGCTCGACTTTTTCTTCCTCGATGATCTCTGTCTGGGTGAGCTCGGGGATCGGCTCGCCGGCAGGGTTCAGGACGATCGCGTAGAAGATGCAGTCGCGTCCGCCCACTGCGATCATGCCGTGGGGTGTGCTGCTGTCGTAGTAGATGCTGTCGCCGGGGCCCAAGATCTCGCTGTGCTCACCGATCTGCACTTTGAGGCTTCCGTCGACGATGATGTCGATCTCCTGCCCGTCGTGCTTGGTCAGGTCGATGGGGCGGTCCTGCGCGGCTTCGTCATACACGCTGCACACGTAAAGGGGCTCGGCGATCCTGTTCTGGAACGCGTATGCCAGGTTGTAGTAGGTCATGCCGTGTGCGCGGGATATCTTCTGTCCGTCGCCCGAACGTGTCAGTGTGTAGGAGCGAAGGTTGGGGCTGTAGCCCTCGAGGATATCCGTCACGGATACTTTAAGTGCGTTGGAGCATCTGTAGATGAATGTGAAGTTCAGGTCCCGCAGGCCTGCTTCGCACTCCAGATATTCTTCGACCGGGACATCGGTCACCTTTGCCATGTCCTCGGCAGTGAGATTTTCCAGTTCCCGCAGGACACGGATTCGTCCGGCGATCTCCTGAATTTTGTGATCCAGTTCCTGTACCATTTTTTCCCAGCCTTTCGTATTGATATTTTTATGCCGCAGCCTGAACAAAAATGCAAATTGCTTTGCTGTTTGTTTTTTGGCGAACAGAGATGCTTCGCGTTTTATCCGCTCCTGTATAACTCTTACATCATAGCAAGTTCGAATTATACGAGAACGCTTTTAAAACCGGGGATGCTTATAATAACAAAAAGCGCACGCGTCCCAAATTGCTTGAGACGAGTGCGCATAATCACCCGCGGTACCACTCAAATTGCCGTAAAACGGCCGCTCAGCGGAGTCTGTCAACCCCTGTGCAATAACGCAGCACCTGCGGAAAGCATCTACTAAGATTACTCCGTTCTCGCTTTCGGCTCAGAAGGGACGGGTCTTAAGGAAACTCCGCTGCCGCCTCGCACCAAACGACGGCTCTCTGTGAACTTTGTGTTCCTGACCGGCTTCGTCATCGCCTTTAGCTGGTAATTTTAGCACTCGCCACTAAATATGTCAATACTTTTTGTGAAACAGGGGACGGTTCCTCGTTTCACCCCCTCTTTAAATATTGCTTTAGGAAACCATTTAATGGGGTGAAACGAGGAACCGTCCCCCTGTTTCACCCGGAACGAGGAACCGTCCCCTGTTTCACAGCAGATTCCTCTGAATCTTCCCGCTGATCGTCTTCGGCAGCTCGTCGCGGAAGACCACGATACGCGGATATTTGTAAGGAGCTGTGTGCGCCTTAACGTAATTCTGGATCTCTTTCGCCAGCTCCTCGGAAGGCTTCTTATCCTTGGTAAGCACGATGCTGGCCTTGACCACCTGGCCCCTCACGGGGTCGGGCATCGGACTCACGCCGCACTCAAGCACATAAGGAAGCTCCATGATGACGCTCTCGATCTCGAACGGCCCGATACGGTAACCGGAGGACTTGATGACGTCGTCCACGCGTCCGATGTACCAGAGGAAGCCGTCCTCATCGCGCCATGCCTGATCGCCGGTGTGATACCAGCCGTCATGCCACACTCTCTTTGTCGATTCTTCGTCCTTGTAATAGCCGAGGAACAGGCCGTGCGGTTTGCCCTCGCCCGTACGGATGACGATCTCGCCCGGCTCGCCGTCCGGAACGGGGTTTCCGTCTGCGTCCATCAGGTCCACTTTGTACATCGGAGACGGCTTGCCCATGGAACCGACCTTGTGGGTTCCTCCGATCAGGTTTCCGACAGTCATGGTCGTCTCGGTCTGGCCGAAGCCTTCCATCAGCCTTATGCCGGTAAGCTCCAGGAATTTGTCGTAGACGGCGGGGTTGAGGGCCTCGCCGGCTGTGCAGCAGTAGCG
>CADCPK010000245.1 GCA_902803215.1 uncultured Lachnospiraceae bacterium | reverse complement strand
AGTTTGTAAGGGCACTTTCTGCCTGACTTTCGCCCTGCAGCGCCTCTGTAAGCTCCCATATAGCCTGCGTATACAATTGATTCAGCTTGATCTTCATTCTCGTACCTCTCTGAGTGGTCAGGCACCATTTAAACAGATGACATTAATGGAAAATGTGCTTGCATATTTTTATTGCATCTGTTCCGTAAAATGTGTTTTTTTATTATACATTATTCCGATAATCCTGCAAAGTCAATTCTAAGCTGTCAGCAGCGCTTTTTTTCCTTTTCCTCTGCCGTTCTCACGGAGGTCTCCGGCAAAGTTAATGCATCTAAAGTGTCAGCTATAGACATGAACATAAATCATAGGTTCGGCGAGTGGGAAGTGTTTAAGAACATCATGGAAACCTTCCCATGTGTAACTTTTCTTCTCGCTCCTTCGATTCAGCCAGTAAAACAGCATTCTTACGATCCTGTATTTCATAGAGTAGAGACAACGCCCGTTATCGGTTATTCCGTAATAATGGTAGTACCCGACAAGGATTTGATTCAGTTTTCTGAATATGTCCGCAAGCTTCCAGGTGCGCATGTCCCGGATCATTTTGTTCAACTCCCGACACTTTTTCGCAAATTTCTTCTTGCCATTCTTCCTCTTAACCCTGAACCAACCGCCTCGGGCAGTGGAGCAGTAATGTGTAAACCCCAGAAACGTGAATGTCTCTGGTTTACCTTCTCCGCGTTTACGTCGGTTTTCCGCCGCAAACCTGCCAAATTCAATCAGCCTCGTCTTGC
This sequence comes from uncultured Lachnospiraceae bacterium, assembly GCA_902803215.1. Taxonomy (GTDB): domain Bacteria; phylum Bacillota; class Clostridia; order Lachnospirales; family Lachnospiraceae; genus Blautia_A. The sequence continues at coordinate 5,300 of CADCPK010000245.1, read as the reverse complement.
TCTCTTCCATTTCAAGACCGAAGTGTGCCATTCTGACCTTTAGAAGTTCATAGAATCTCTCTGCCTCCTGCTTATATTGGAAACACGCAACAAAATCGTCCGCATAGACGATCAGTCCGCTGTATCCCTTCAGCAAGGTATCCTCTCTTTGAACCACCATACAAGCATGTAGTGCATGTAGATGTTTGCAATAATTGGAGAACACACCGATCTGATTGGCCGTGAAGGGTGGTTTAATCGACCGTGCAAAGTGATCAGTTCACGCGTAATATACATGCGAAACATTCCGCTTACTCCCTTAGCAGGGGAGCACCATAGTCCACTCGGACACGACGGCAAATTATCAGCGCCACCAGAGGGACTCGAACCCTCATGCCGGTTACCCGACGCTTCCTTTCCAGGGAAGTACCATTCCAGTTTGGCGATGGCGGCAAAAAGGCCAGTATGCTGGCCTTTGAGCGTTCGTGGCAGGACTCGAACCTGCAAACCGTTTCCGGTACTTCTGCCTGTTCGCTAATTGGACCTCAGGAACATATCCACGGATTTTTGCCGTTTTGCCCGTCAGCGGAAACATATCCTGTGTTTATCCCATTACTACTATTATAATAGAGCCAATCACCGCAACCGCAATCGCGGCAAGAATATTTATAACACCAGCAATGCCACAAACAACAAGCAGAATGAGCCCGAGCTTAATGTTGTGTTTAATCACAGAGACGATTAATGGTATCAGTCCAAGAGCCAAACCGATTATAAATGTCCCTAATAATATCGCAATCATTATTATTCATACCTCCTGATCAAAATGTATACCCAACAGCCGATACACTCACTACCCCTCTTCTCAGCGGCCTTATCTCGATAGTCTGAGGACTAAATCTATCAACCACAAACCGATCCGTCATAGTTTTTTGTGTTTGAGTTGGTGTTGGAGTAAATACAGAATGTTGAAACGTATCGGGCTCAAACACATCCCCACCCAGTTCTGAAATAATGCTTTCTGGAAGAGTATAATCCTGACGCACTAATCCGAAAAGAGTAAACCCGGATTCTACACACAAAGAAACAAAGCATTTCTTACCAGCTTGGAAAGTGATGCCTCCTATAATTGACCCCACAAGGCTACCCAGAAGATAACCTATCGGGCCTAACCCTGTTGATAATAAACTTCCTCCCGCAAGAGCACATACAGAGATGAATGACTCAGATATAAAAACATTTATCATTTCGCGGCCGGACATTTCACCTCTTGCGACTCGAATCCCATTACCGATTGTATCATAAGCAATGATGGATATCATTCCTACGATATGGGGGTTTACTGCCGTCAAAGCCTCCCCCAAGAGTCCGGCTTTGCAAGTTGTTACAATACTGTATGAAAGGCTTCCAATAAGGAATCCTCTTTCAGCACTTTTCAAAGCTTGAAGTCCCAGCTTCTTTAACTCTTCAGGATCGATACGGCTATCCTTAATCAAATGTTCCAATGCTTTACAGATCTCGGGAGCCAATTTCAAGATAACATCAATCGTTGCCGCACTTAGTCCGGCTTTGAATGAACCGCGTAAGATATCTTCATATTTAATGACCTGATTTGGAGACACCCCCCATTCTTCAGGTTTAATATTGTTTTCTTTCGCGAGCTGAGCCAGCTCTATAGACTGTTTTTTAGTCAACGGAATTGAACGGACGCCATCACCGTTATCAATAACAGCGTGCCCATCACTGTCTGCAAGCATATCCAAAGCATCCTGATACCTTTTGGCCTGTCCATCTCCTCTGTAGGATTCTTCAAGTACCTTTCTCCGTAAGAATGTCTTCACTCCTTCGAGTTGATCCTCCGGAACCAACCTGTATTGATCCAGATACAGCGGATCTCCTATGGCTTGCTGTTCACTTAGTTCCGAATGCAGCTTTAAATACTCCTCCAGTGTTTTCTTCCCGCCGTTCCTTTTATACTCTTCAAAGGCTGTCACTGCTTGTGCCTTTGCACTCCCTTCAGAAGTTGCATAATACTTAAGACTATATTGCGCCCCTGAATCAAGAGTAACGTCGGCTGACCCCAGCGTGTTAACCCTATTAGCTGTAGCATGATCTTTAGCTTGCCTTGCTGCAGCGTTTATATTAAAAGTCCCCTCATGCCAGATTTCCGCAATATCGCCGCTTAATATCTTGTTATCCTTCTTTAAATTCATCTGAGCCAATTCCACCAAGTTTTTCATCAACGTAGATATTTCTTGCTCGACTGATGCAACATATTCTTCCGAAAGAGCCGCAGAATATTGGAAACTACCGGTTCTTGAAGCAAAGGAATATCCCTCTTTAAATCCGTCCATATTAGTCCTCTATGAATTTTGTAAGGCCGTACAAATAAAACACATTTACCAGGCAATTATACTGAGAATTTCTGAGGAACACATAATTTTTAACCGTCTCCCCAAAAACATCTAACCGACTCAAAATAACGTTTTCATTACTCTGACTCTCAATGCCTAGCTCCTCTTGTATCTCCGAAGCATAATCGTAGAACTTTTTAAAGTCAAAAATAGTATAAATGCCCGAATGGAGTCCGTCGCTGACTTTTAAAACAGCCTTTGACCCCAACCACCCATATATCATACCAAATTTATAGTACTTCTTTGGAATGTTCTCGGTTTCTTTCTTTATAATTCCGCTTTCGCCAATAAAAACAACGAGCGAGGAGGATGGAAGTTTAGGCTTATTGTCACGATAAATCTTATCAAGCCAAACCGCAGAGCTGACACCTCGTTCTTTTATTCCTTTTAAGTTTTCTTCTTTGTCATCTTTAACGCTTATTAATTGGTGAAAATAGTTTGCATACTTTTCATGAGCTTTGTCGCATACTATTATGATATTTTTCATCTATCTTGCACTACTCCTTTTAAAATTTTTTCAAAAATAGCCATTCATACCTGATCCCATTACTGAAATGCCGAAGTAAAAAACTTCTCTTTTTCCAGCAGCAAAGGAACATAGCTCTTAAGGACCTCGAAATACTTATATTGATATTCCTTACGTAGGAGATAGCTCTTTGCTTCATTTTCTCCATGATTGCCTATAGATCCGGCTTCATTTGCTATTGAAGTGATACTGTTCATCAAAGAAGTATATAAACCCGAGTTCTTCTGATCCTCAAACAAAATTGCAAAGTGCTTATTTATTTCATAAATCAAGTCGGGATTACTATCGCTTGCGTTCCTGACGACAAAAGGAAGCGCTCCGGCTTTACCGGAAATGATATCAGAAGCTTCGTTGTCACCATTAGCATAATTAAGATTTATCCCCGGTTGTACATTATAACAGTAAACATTAAAGCAGATTCCCGTACCGGAGTCTTCGACAGAGTATGCTTCTATCTGCACCCCCGATACCAGTTTATGAAGGTACATAGCAACGATTATTTCTTTGAATAGCTTCCTGTTAAAACCCCAACAACTGCATGACCCATGCCAGGATGGCCGCAAGTATCGGAAATCCTATGAGAGTTCCGACCCACTTCTTTATCAGCGTTTTTCCGTAAATATATGGTCTCAAGTCTTCCGTCCCCGGTATGATCCACGCCTTTGTCCGTCCGACCCACCACCAGTCAATGAAGATACGGTCGAAGAGGCCGGAAATCATGAGAATGCCCAGCATCTGCAGGAACCCGTTGCGGAAACCCGTCGCTCCATTTATGCCGTACGCCATAAGCGGCGGCAGGATCAGCGTCGGCAGAAATATGGCAATAACAGTAATGGCACTCGTCTTCTTTATCTTCTCTTTGGTTGTCAGGCCAAGTTCAACCACACGGTCTTTCACTTCCTGCTCATAGAAGACTACAAGCCCCACAGGACCGTTGGCAATGCCCACTACACACACGAACAGCAGCCAGAAACATATGACCAGGCCTTCAATGATTATAAGCATGAGCAGTTCTCCTTCTATAATACCATCACCAGTGTTCCGGCACCGATCAGTATGCAGCCGATCAGGCTTTTTGGAGTAAACTCCTCGTGCAGGAAGATAAATGCCAGAATAAGTGTTATCACAACACTCAGCTTATCGATTGGGACTACTTTTGTCGTCTCCCCCATCTGCAGAGCCTTGTAATAACACAGCCAGGAAGCGCCCGTCGCCAGGCCCGACAGAATCAGGAAAATCCAGCTTTTCTGACTAATGGATCTAATGCCGCTCTGTGCGTTTGTCAGGAAAACCATACCCCAGGCCATGACGACTACGACCATCGTGCGAATCGCTGTAGCAAGATTGGAATTTACTCCCTCGATACCAACCTTCGCAAGAATTGACGTCAATGCGGCAAAAACTGCCGACCCCAGTGCAAACAGGAACCACATAACAATCACCTTCTTTACATGGGCGTACCAACCTCGATCAGGTTTCCATCGGGATCATAGAATCTCACAACCTTCTGTCCCCAGCTATGGGTCATGAGCCTGTTCACATATTGAACCTCAGGATAATAATTCTCAAGTTTTTGAACAAAACCTTCGATATCCGTTTCCTCAAAATATAGTTCCGCGCCATTATTCCGGGGAATGATCTCCCGCCCCAGGAACTCTTTCCAGATCTTTTCATCCTGTAAAACGAGCCCCTCAGTGAGAATCATGTTTCCGTCATTGTCCAGTATCAGATCTAATCCGAACAGATCATGATAGAATTGCCTTGATCGCTCAATATCTTTGACTACTATCAATACATTTTTCAGCTTCATATAACCCTTTCATCTCCGGCATCATCTGTACATGCGGGATTCCATCCTCAAGGAACTCTTCCGAACAGACTTTAAAACCCTCCCGCTCATAGTACCCGGTCACATAGCACTATGCCTCAATGTATATCCTCTCAGGATTCATCTTCTCCCGGATTTCCCGGATACCGGCTTTAAGGATCTCATTTTCACCGTTCTGCATATTCTCAACCTACAATCTTCCTGGCAAAATCTGCCGCGGCCTTCATATCCGACTCATCCGGTTTTCCTTTATGGATACCTTTAAACTCACCTTTACAGTGGAACTCGCGTTCGTCCATCGGAATACCGACCTTATCTGCCTCTGCCTTGACCTTCTTGTAAGTCGAATTCAGCATAGCTGCAGAGCCAAAATTGACGATTTTCCCGACTTTGTTCTTATCAAGCCCTTTAATGAAAGCGCGTACCTCGGGATCAATAGTGAATGCATAGTAGGAATTCCCCAAAAACAGAACATCCACAGGTTCGGTAACGGGTGCGCTTATCGGAAGTGCCTCTACGCCGACAGCATTGGCAACGGCTTCAGCCAGCCGTT
>CADCPK010000244.1 GCA_902803215.1 uncultured Lachnospiraceae bacterium | reverse complement strand
GTATCGTAAATGTTTCCGCAAAGGATCTGGGAACCGGCAAAGAACAGCATATCACCATCACCGCAGGCTCCAACATGTCTGACGCCGAGATCGACAAGGCTGTGAAAGAAGCGGCTGAGTACGAGGCACAGGACAGAAAGCGTAAAGAGGCTGTCGATACAAAGAATACCGCAGATTCCATGGTATTCCAGGTTGAGAACGCACTCAACGAGGCAGGCGACAAGCTGGATGCTTCCGACAAGGCAGCGGTTGAGTCCGATCTGAGCGCACTGAAAGACCTGCTTGCAAAAGCAGCCAACCCTGAAGATCTCTCCGATTCTCAGGTTGCCGACATCAAGGCGGCACAGGAGAAGATGATGCAGAGCGCACAGAAACTCTTTGCAAAGATGTATGAGCAGACCCAGGGCGCAGGACAGGCAGGCCCGGGACCTGACATGAGCGGCTTTGGCGGCGCACAGGGCAGCACAGGCGGAAACGAAGCAGGCTATGGCGATGATGTCGTAGACGCTGACTATAAAGAGGTATGATAAATTCATCGTTCTGTAAAGAACAGAAATGAGAGAGCAGACAGTTCACGGTGCAGAAATGTACCGTGGACGTTTGCATGTAAAAAAGCAGACGCCGATTTTCGGGGGCTGCTGCGATAAACACAGTTATATGACAGGTGGTATTCAGTTTTATGGCAGATAAAAGAGATTACTATGAAGTGCTGGGTGTGGACAGAAACGCCGATGAAGCGCAACTTAAAAGTGCCTACAGAAAACTTGCAAAAAAATATCACCCGGATGTAAACCCGGGCGATAAGGAAGCAGAAGCGAAGTTCAAGGAAGCTACGGAAGCCTACGGTGTGCTGAGCGATCCGGATAAAAGACGGCAGTACGACCAGTTTGGACATGCTGCTTTTGAGAACGGCGGCGGAGGTGCCGGCGGATTCGGCGGTTTTGATTTCAGCGGCGCAGATTTCAGCGATATTTTCGGAGATCTGTTCGGCGGCATGTTCGGCGGCGGTACAAGACGCGCGGCAAATCAGCCCATGCGCGGCGCAAGCCTGAGGGCACGTATCAATATTTCGTTTGAGGAAGCTGTCTTCGGCTGCGAAAAAGAGCTGGAGATCACACTCAAGGATCCGTGTACAGCCTGCGGCGGAACAGGGGCAAAACCGGGCACATCGCCGGTCACCTGTACCAGATGCGGCGGGCGCGGTCAGATCGAGTACACACAGCAGTCTCTTTTCGGTATGGTTCGCAATGTATCTACCTGTCCGGAGTGCAATGGATCCGGCAAGATGATCAAGGATAAATGTCCGACCTGCCGCGGTACCGGATATACCTCTTCCCGCAAGAAGATCATGGTCACTGTGCCGGCCGGCATCGATAACGGACAGAGCATCCGTATCCGTGATAAAGGTGAACCCGGAGTTAACGGCGGGCCAAGAGGAGATCTGCTTGTCGAGGTGAACGTGGGAAGACATCCCATTTTCCAGAGACAGGATATGGACATCTATTCCACCGTACCCATGACATTCGCCGAGGCTGCACTGGGCGGTGACATCATCATCAATACGCTGGATGGCGACTACACGTACCATGTAAAGCCGGGAACGCAGACAGATACCCGTGTTCCCCTCAAGGGTAAAGGTGTGCCTTCGCTCCGCAACAAGAATGTGAGGGGCGATCACTATGTGACGCTGGTCGTACAGGTTCCCACGAACCTTAATGCTGCGGCCAAACGAGCTTTGGAGGACTTCGACGCAGCATGCGGAAATAGGCCTCCGAGACCCGAAGCGACGGAAAAGAAAAAGAAAACCTTCCGCGAAAAACTGAAGGAAACATTTGAAGACTGATAACAATATAAAGGGCGGCTTCGCGTCATGCGGGCCGCTTTTTCTGTGGTTGACTTTCTCTTACGTGATAAATATAATAGATAAACAGTGGAAACAGGATTCCGCGTGAAATGGAGAAGAACAGATATGAGATGGAACCGTTTGACGATCCGGACGATCGAAGATGCGGAGGATATGATCATCGCCTCGCTTGCCGACATCGGGATCGAAGGAGTGGAAATAGAGGATAAAAAGCCTTTGACCGAAGAGGAAAAGGCGCAGATGTTTGTCGATATCATGCCCGAAGGGCCTGCCGACGACGGACGTGCATCCCTCAGCTTTTACCTTGATGAGGATGCGGATGTAAGTGCGGTCAGAAAACAGGTGGAAGAGGTCCTCGAAGAGCTGCGTTCGTTCATGGATATCGGCGAGGGTACGATCGAGGAGTCCGTCACCGAGGATAAGGACTGGATCAACAACTGGAAAGAGTATTTTCACCAGTTTTATGTGGACGATATCCTGGTCATTCCTTCCTGGGAAAAGAAAAAGCCCGAGGATGCGGACAAGCTCACCCTGCATATCGACCCCGGCACCGCGTTCGGTACCGGAATGCACGAGACCACACAGCTGGTCATCCGGCAGCTGAAAAAACATGTGAGTGAAGGCTGCGAGGTGCTCGATGTGGGCACAGGCAGCGGAATACTTGCGATCCTTGCTCTGATGTTGGGAGCAAAGCATGCACTCGGTACAGACCTCGATCCCTGCGCGGTCAATGCGGTGGAGGAGAATAAAGCATCAAACAATATCCCAGATGAAGCTTTTGACCTGATCATCGGCAATATCATCGATGATAAAGATGTGCAGGATAAAGCAGGAAATGATAAATACGATATCGTAACCGCAAACATCCTGGCGGATGTGCTTGTGCCGCTGACGCCGGTCATTGCACCGTGCCTGAAAAAGGGCGGGGTGTATATCTGCTCGGGAATTCTGACGGAGAAGGAGCAGACAGTGCTCGACGCGGTGAAGTCCGCAGGCCTTGAACCCGTAGAAGTAACACGGCAGGGAGAATGGAGTGCTGTGACGGCAGTAAAGAGGTGAAGCATGCAGCGCTTTTTTGTTTCGCAGGAAATGATCGATGAAGAGAACATGCGCATCCGGCTCACGGGTGAGGATGTCAATCATATCAAAAATGTGCTCCGCATGAAAGCGGGAGACGAGCTCTGGGTGAGCGACGGCGGCAGATATGAGTATCATTCGCAGATCCTGACCGTCATGACCGACGAGATCCTGCTCGAGATCCTGTACAGACAGGAACCGGACTACGAGCTGCCGTCAAAGATCTGGCTGTTTCAGGGCCTCCCCAAGGGGGACAAGATGGAGCTCATCATTCAGAAGGCAGTCGAACTCGGCGTGTATCATATTGTTCCGGTGCGCATGAAACGCTGTGTGATGAAGCTGGACGAAAAGCGCGGGGCAAAGAAGGCCGAGAGGTGGCAGCAGATCGCAGAAAGCGCGGCAAAGCAGTCGAGACGCATGCTGGTGCCTGAAGTGAGTGCGCCCGTGTCTTTTGCCGAAGCGCTAAGGATCGCCGGGCCGATCGACAAGGTTCTTGCGCCTTATGAGCTGGCTAAAGGAATGTCCGAAACACGGACTGTTCTTGACGGAATAAAGCCCGGAGAATCGGTCGGTATTTTTATCGGCCCCGAGGGCGGTTTTGATCCGCAGGAGATCGAAGAGCTTGAAAAATGCGGAGCCGCACCGGTTACGCTTGGTCACCGAATCCTCAGAACGGAGACGGCCGGTATGACGCTTTTGTCCGTTCTGATGTTTAAACTGGAAACCGATTGAGAGGATGGCAATGGAAGCCTATTTTGATAATTCCGCCACGACCCGCTGCTATGACAGTGTGCGGGACATCGTGGCAAAAACCATGACAGAGGATTTTGGAAATCCTTCCGCCATGCACCGAAAAGGTGTGGAGGCGGAACGGTACGTGCGGGATGCGGCGCAGACTGTCGCCGGGCTCCTCAAAGCATCGCCAAAGGAGATACTGTTCACTTCGGGAGGGACCGAATCCGACAACCATGCTTTGATCGGCGGAGCATACGCGTATCAGAGAGCCGGAAAGCATATCATCACCACGCAGGTTGAGCATCCGGCAGTGTCTGCTCCTGCGGCTTTTCTCGAAAAGCAGGGGTTCGAAGTCACGTATCTTCCGGTGGACAGCCGGGGCGTCGTGAGTCTTTCCGCGTTAAAAGAAGCGATGCGGGACGACACGATCCTCGTCTCTGTGATGTATGTAAACAATGAGACCGGTTCGGTCATGCCGATAAAAGAGATCGCCTCCATAGTGCATGAAGGGGGCCGAAAAACGCTCTTTCATGTGGATGCCATTCAGGCATTCGGAAAATACCGGATCGCACCCGGGCGAAGCGGCATCGATATGCTCTCTGTCAGCAGCCATAAGATCCACGGGCCGAAAGGCGTCGGCTTTTTGTATATCCGGGAAGGGGTCAGAGTGATCCCGCAGATCCTGGGCGGAGGACAGCAGAACGGTCTGAGGTCCGGTACCGACAATGTGCCCGGTATTGCGGGAATGGCCTGCGCAGCCGACCGGATCTACCGGAATTTTGATGAAAATACCGAACATCTTTACCGGCTCAAAGAGCGGATGGCGGAAGGGCTTTCTTCTATGGAGAGAGTGACGATAAACGGAATGCCGCTAAGAGAAGCCGCTCCGCACATCATGAGCGTGACATTCGAGGGAATTCGGAGCGAGGTTCTTCTGCATGCCCTGGAGGACCGGGAAATATACGTATCCGCAGGCTCTGCCTGCTCAAGCCATAAGAGAAAACCGAGCGCCGTACTCACTGCGATGGGGCTTTCCAAAGCAAATATCGAGAATACGGTACGCATAAGCTTCAGCGAAGAGAACACTTTTGAAGAGGTTGACTACTGCCTGTCGGTATTACGCGAGCTTGTGCCTGCGCTCAGGCGCTTTACAAGGAGGTAAAATGATTTTTCACGCATTGCTGATCAAATATGCCGAGATCGCCATTAAGGG
>CADCPK010000243.1 GCA_902803215.1 uncultured Lachnospiraceae bacterium | reverse complement strand
GTAGACGATATCCTGGAATTCGTCTACCATCGTGCCGTAGGGAACGAAGATCACCGAGTCTTCAAAATGCATCTGCACATAGTCGTCGGCGCGGTCTCCGAAGAAGCTCTTCATCCATGGTTCTGTGAAGAATTCCATCGACATGGAGTGGGTCTCTGCGGTTTCCATCGTGATATCGGAGTGCTCTCTGATCGGATCTTTACCGGAGAGGAAACCCTGGAAGGCGTGTCCACATTCGTGGGTGATCACGTCCACATCCCCGCTGGTTCCGTTGAAGTTTGCGAAAATGAACGGGGAGTTGTAGTCGGGAAGGTAGGTCATGTATCCGCCGGTCTTTTTGGTCTTGCGGCCGAGAACGTCGAAGAGGTCGTTTTCACACATGAAATCCATGAATTCTCCGGTTTCGGGGGAGAGTTCTCTGTACATCTGTCTTCCTGCGGCAAGGATCTCTTCGGGAGTGCCGAAGGGAGCCGGATTTCCGTTCAGGAAGTAAACGCCTTCGTCGATGTAGGAGAGGCGGGAGATCCCTATTCTGTCTGCGCGGTGGTCATGAAGCTTTTCGGCGAACGGCACCAGATCGCGTTTGACCTGTTTGCGGAATTCGGAGACCATACTGCGGTCATAGCAGTTGCGCTGCATTCTGTCGTAGCCCAGAGGCAGGTAGTTGTCGTACCCCAGCTTTTCTGCCTGTGCGGTACGGTTCTTCACAAGTCGGTCGTAAATGTCCTCGATCTCTTCCTGATTTTTCACGAAGAAGTCGGTATATTTCTTCCATGCTTCGGAACGCACTGCGCGAACCTTGTTGTGGAGGTAGGGTGACATCAGGGAGAGGTTGAGTACTTCGCCGTCCCAGGGGATCTGCGCCGAGGCCAGGATCTTGTTGTAGCGTGTAGTCAATGCGTTTTCTTCCTGCATCAGTTCTACCAGCTCGGGACGCACGGCGCGCATGGCGAGCTCCATGTTTTTGAAGGCCACGGGGCCGATCTTCTCTTCGAGATAGGGGCGATATGGCGATTCGTACAGCTTTTTCTGGTACTCGACCAGCATGTTCTGGTATTCGGGCATTACGCCATCGTAGTACTCTCTCTCGGCGCTGTAAAATTCGTCCTTCACATCAATATCATGACGGATTTCCGCGATCGTAAAAAGCGTTGATACGTGGTCTGTGATCTTGTAGTAATTTTTGTGTACAGCAAACTGTTCCTCTCCGCTCTTAGCTTCGTCAAACTCTTTCATCAGTGCCGAAAAGTCTTTTTTCAGCTGCTCCATGTCCACCCTTTCGTAGGGCATTTCCGAAAATTTCATCTGTTAACTCCTTCTATGAAACGGGGGACGGTTCCTCGTCCCCCGTTTCATTTTTATATATGTATCTTTTTTCCGGTCTCCGCGGACTCTTTGGCGGCGAAGATCACTCTCATGGCCTTGAGAGCTTCTTTCCCGCTCGAGAGCGGCTCCCGGTTTTCAAGAATGCTGCTTACAAATTCGTCGATCACGCCGGTGTTGTTCCTGTCGCCGAGGGTCTGATCTTCGTTTTTGTAGAGTTTCTCGAGCTCGTATTTTATCACTTTGCCGCCCTTCTGTTCAAGTATCAGTGAGTAATTATCATCGTCGTAACAGCGAATAACTCCCTTGGTACCGTAAATGACGGCTGAATTTTTTTCGTTTCCGTAGAATGTCCAGCTGGCGTGCAGGATTCCGGTGACGCCGCTGTCTGTCTGCATCAGGCAGAAGGCATTGTCGTCCACCCCGATCGGGCTTCCGTCGGGATAGCATTTGTCCAGAGTGTTGATGATCGCGTAGACAGAGGTGATCGGCTCCTCGATCAGATAGTGGATCAGGTCGGTTTTATGGATACCGAGGTCAGCCATCGCGCCGAAGCCTGCCTGTTTTTTGTCGAAGAACCAGGTGTTTCCTGTGCCTGTCCATACCTCGGGGCCGCCGTGACCGAATTTTGTCTCGAAGGAGAGGACTTTTCCTATGGCTCCTTCTTTTATCAGACGATGTGCCTCCTGATGTGCTTTTGCATATCTCTGGTTATGTCCGATCATCAGGGTCCTGCCGTTCTTCTCAGCCGCTTCCACCATTGCGATACACTCATCCAGAGTTACTGCCATCGGTTTTTCACACAGTACGTGTTTTCCTGCTTCCAGTGCCCGAATGGTGATCTCTGCGTGCTGCGCGTTAGCTACACAGACACTCACCGCATCGATGTCAAGGGCGAGAAGTTCATCGACACTTGTGCAGCATTCTGCACCGTACTCTTCTGCAAGCGCTTTCGCCCGGGTTTCATCTTTATCGTAAAAAGCGACGATCTCACAAT
>CADCPK010000242.1 GCA_902803215.1 uncultured Lachnospiraceae bacterium | reverse complement strand
CTGTCGTATTTCGGAGATCGTCGGAGTGAATTCGATGGGGTGGCGCTATGATCCGATCCTGCTTAATGAGACCTGGACAGTCGAGCGTCACATCGACGCATTCGGAAGAATGGCTGAAAGGCTGGCCGGAGCCACCCACACTGCTGTGATCAGTTTTATCGACCTGTATGAGAAGGTAAAAAGGAACTATCCGGAAGCGAGCACTGTCTCAACCGCTGACCAAATTCGCCTTACGAAGGCTTTTGTGGAAATCGGCAGACAGTACGGTATGACTATCAAACCATGCGCAGAAAGTAAATCTCTGGAGGCCTTCGGTGCGGACTGCTCCGGTTGCATGACGGTTAAAACATTTGAGACTGCCATCGGGCAAAATCTGATTGCTCCGCCCAATCCCATGAATCGAAAAGAATGCGCCTGCTACATCACCGGGGACATCGGCGCATACAATACCTGCGGGCACCTCTGCCGCTACTGCTACGCTAACGTAGAAAAAGAAACGGTGCTTCGAAACATGCGCATGCATGATCCCAAATCACCGTTCCTGATCGGCAATTCCATGCCCGGGGATATGATCCACCCGGCAAAGCAAAAATCATGGATCGACCCACAGATGAGGCTGGAGTTTTGATGGAACACAGGGACCGTCCTCTGTTCCACATTTCATTCTATTTCCCCCAGAGCCTTACTTATACTCTCGTGAAAGACCAAATCTGCTTTGCCTTCCAGCTTTGTCTTTCCTTTATTAATGATAACAAGATACTTCCCATGAAACTGATGTGCCAGCCCCGCAGCCGTGCCAACCTCAAGCGAAGTACCTCCAATAATGAGGCAATCCGCATCTTGAATAAGGTGAATCGCATTTCCATAGGCTTCATCGGGAAGGATTTCTCCATAAAGTGTGATCTCGGGGCGCACTGTCTTTCCGCATGCCGGACACAGCGGAATCGGGTCCTTATTTTCAAAGATAAAATCAGGGCCGTATTCCTTCCGGCAGCTCACGCAGTGACAACGAAGAGCGCTTCCGTGTATCTCCTGAACGTTCCTGCTCCCGGCTTTCTGATGGAGCCCGTCAATATTCTGTGTGATGATCCCGTCCAGTTTTCCCTTTTGTTCCATCTCTGCAAGCTTCAAATGCGCTGCATTCGGCTGAGCATTTCTGCAATCAAGATTACTGCGGAAGTAGTCAAAGAAAACTTTTGGCTTTTGGTACAGGCAGTCGCTGCTCAGTAAATACTCCGGGCGATAACGGGCAAATTTCCTATCTCTTTTCCGATAAAGACCGTTCTTGCTTCGAAAATCGGGAATTCCACTCTCGGTCGAAACACCTGCGCCGCCCAGAAAAACAATATGCTTACTTTCATCTATGATATTGTTCAGCGCATCCGCTTTTTGCTGCTCACTCAGGCTGTGAAAATACTTTTCTTTTGCTTTCTGCGAAATGAATTCTTTCAACATCTTCAGGCCTCACTCCGTTTCCTTCTCGTTTTCAAGGGGGCTCTTCAATATCATATTGCCCTTTTCTGCGTCGCTTTGTCAAGATACAATGATGATCATGCCCGGGTCTTCGAAAAACTCTTAGAGTTAAAAGCAAAACGTCATGTAAGCCGGAATGCGAAAATTATATCATTCAGACTGATTATGCGCAATATTGGTCATGTGTCTTTATTTGATTATGCGCAAAAATGGCAGGGTTGGACAGTTCTCCGCCCTGTGCTTTTCGGGACAGAGAACCGTCCCCTGTCTTTCCTTCTCTTGCTTATTTCCGGAATCTCATGTATACTTTAGTCAGAATGACCGGCTTAGTCTTTCCGGTCATTTGGTTGGAGGTGAATGAAATGATACAGGTAAATATACTCGAGGCAAAAACTGATTTTTCCAAACTGATCCGTATGCTGGAAACGAGGAAGGAAGACTTTATTACTGTTGCCAGAAACGGCAAGCCTGTGGCTAAGATCACACTGATCAATGAGACACCTGTTTCAAATCGCATAGGCATTGCAAAAGGTAAGTTCACTATCAAAGGTGACTTTGACGCTGATAATGATGCAATTGCCGAATCGATGATGGGAGGTAGTCTATGAATCTGCTTCTTGATACCCACATCGCAATTTGGGCTCTGAACGACGATCCCGCGCTTTCCGAAAAAGCGCGAGAGCTGATTCTTGACCCGGGCAACACAATTTATTACAGTACGGTTTCCGTCTGGGAAGTGCTCTTAAAGCACTCTCGCCGGCCGGACAGCATCCCTTTTGATGAGAAAGATTTCTCTGAAAGTTGCAGGGAGGCGGGCTTTATCCCTCTCGGACTTGCAGATAAACACATCCTTGCAGTGCGTACTTTGTCGAGGCCTGCTGACATCAAAGAGCACAATGACCCGTTTGACCGTCTGCTCCTGGCGCAGAGCAAGGTGGAAAATCTGTCCTTTCTTACGCACAACGAACTTATTCCCGGGTATGGGGAAAAATGCGTCATCCACGTATAAATAAGACACAACAAAGAAGACGTATTTTATGTGCAATACGCGGATAAGGATAACAGGTAATTATCAGACAATGGAGGATTCATTATGTTAAGAATCTTTTTTGGGGATATGAAAGATGCAGCCTACGGTCCGACATGGTTTAAGTACAATTATGATCCTTCCTGGTTCAACGATGAACTGGTGCAGAGGATGATCAGAGAAGTTGATCATACAGAGTATGTGAGTGGCTGTGTGTTTGACAGTCCTGTGCTTGGAATGATCCCGCCGGAAAGATTATCGGGCGGTGTGAAAACTCTGATCATGATCTACAAGATGCCGGAAAGAATTTTTGATGCCACGAGTTGCGGCCCTAATTGTGCACATAGCCTGATAGAGATTGGAAAACGGGAAAACGTAACGATAAATCTCAGATATTACATGCCTATGAAAGGGTTAGAGCCCTTTGAGATTGAAATTGCCAATACAGGCGAGATCGTAACAAAAGAAAAGGATTACACCCTTGCTGCTTTGGACTGCCTTGATGAGGCCGGTATGTAGGAGGTTCGCATGAAGGGAAAACATCATATTATCATCGAATCTGCCAGATTGAAATATGAGTTTGATATCAAGCGGAACATAACGATTATCCAAGGGGACAGCGCGACCGGAAAGACCACTCTGATAGATCTTCTGTCTGACTATCAGCAGGATAAGCAGAATTCTCCTGTACGGATCGAATCCGATGTGCCATGCGAGGTATTCAGCGCCAACGGGGATAGATGGAAATCAATTCTGGAAATGATCACGGATTCTATTGTTTTCATTGATGAGGGAAACCATTTCATACGCTCAAAAGAGTTTGCTGAGGTCGTGCAGAACAGTACAAACTATTATGTGCTAATCACACGTAATTCCTTACCCCTGCTTCCTTACAGCATAAAAGAAATCTACGGAATACGGACATCAGGAAAATACCACTTCCCCGAGAAAGTCTATCATGAGTTTTATCCGATTTATGAGGATGTCCGGAACATATCCGGTAAGGAAAATCCCACGCTGAAGATGATCACCGAAGATTCCGGTTCAGGAAATCAGTTTTTTCAGAGTTTTTTCAAAGAATCAGAGAACTGCATCAGTGCAGATGGGAATAGCAATATATACAGTACAATGAGAAAGCTGAATAAAGATGACCTTCTTTCTGTGGTAGCAGATGGCTCAGCATTCGGCGCATACATTGCCGGAGTACTTGCCTATGCGGAGGAGAGAGGACAGACCCTGCTGTATTTTCCGGAGTCATTTGAGTGGATTATTCTGAAATCAGGCGTAATCTCTGATGCAGGGATTCGAGAAAAGCTGGAGCACCCGGAGGCTTATGCAGACAGTTGCGAATATATGAGTTGGGAACAATATTTTACAGATCTTCTTGAAAGCAGTACAAAGGACGATGATATTAAGCATTATCAGAAACGAAAATTAGCACCATTTTATATCAGCGACAACGTCAGATCAAAAATCCTTCAAATTCTGCCGGATAAATTAAGAGAGGCGTTGGAATCAGAGAAGGGTCAATAACTATTCTCGCGAAACTGCCAGAGCATGAAGAAGATAGGGCCGGTTCTCTGTCCTGTGCTTTTCAGGACAGAGAACCGGCCCGGCCTTCTTTCGTGAGCTTACTTCAGACCACTCATTTTCTTATTTATATCTCCGCGTACTCCGGCAAGCATGGTATTGATTACCACAATCTTTTCATTGATGATTGCATATACTACTCGATATTCACCAAGCCTGATACGATAGTAGTCATTTCTTTTCCCTTTGATTCTTTTGACATCTACTTTTTCGGGATGATCGCCTACAAGCAGCTCTTTAATTGCGTCTTCGTACTGTTCACGTACTTCCTCATGGGTCTTAAAAAACTTATCAGCCACTTTTGTGTACTGAATTACATACTCAAATTGCTTTCTTTTGCTCATTTGTTATTGCCTCCACTCAGACAATAAAACGTTTTGTGGCAGCAATAGTAAGATCATCATCAGAAAGAGATTCTATGTCTGCAAGTATTTCCTCAGTTTCTTCTGCGGATGCTTCTTCAACGCATGCTGTAAGGCGATAAAATGGATCTTTCTTTAATGCAGTCAGTTTTTCCACTATCGCCTCTTTTATCAGATCAGTCATAGACATATGGTATACACCGGCTACGTCTTTCATATCTTTGATGATTGCTTCATCCATTTTGAAGTTCAAAGCCTTTACTGCCATATCACGCACCCCCTTTATGGTCATTCTTATTATAGGTCATAATGATAGTAATGTCAATAAAGCCTATAAAGACTTATGTCTATTTTCTTCCTTATTCCAAAAAGGAGACAGAGAACCGTCCCCTGTCTTTCCCTAAAGGTCAACCACTAACTCTATTTCTTGCAGGTTTCTCCGTATGTGTTACTTCTCGAAGCTCGTAAAAGACAACCACATAACCAATTTCCTGCAGGTTTCTCTGTATGTGTTACTCTTCGTAGCCCGTAAAGAACGACTACAAACTTTATTTCCTGTAGGTTTCTCTGTACGTAAAAACAGGGACAGGTTTCTCCTCAGCCCCAGCTTGCTATGCAAGCCGAAGGTGAAAAGAGACCTGCCCCCGAGACTCATGGCTCCTTATCGATCCTCGCGGAAATATGGCTGCCCCAGACTCTGGGGCGGCTGATTTTCTCGTTTGTTACGCATGCTGGTGATCACCAGCACAATGATGGTTACCACGTAAGGAAGCATCTTATAGAGCTCCTTGACGGAAAGATTCATTCCCGACGGAATGTACAGATACAAAATGTAAAGTCCACCGAAGAGAATCGAAGCCAGGATGCCCACATTCGGACGCCAGATCGTAAAGATTACCAGCGCGATGGCAAGCCAGCCTCTGTCGCCGAACGCATCGTTGGACCAGACTCCGTTAGCGTAGTCCATTACATAGTACAGGCCGCCAAGTCCGGCGATCATACACCCGATACAGGTAGTGACATATTTGTATTTAGTAATGTTGATACCTGCCGCGTCTGCAGTAGCCGGGTTCTCTCCCACTGCACGCAGCTCCAGACCGGTGCGGGTCGACTTTAAGATATAGGAAGCGATGAGCGCGATTGCAATCGCCAGATAAGCCAGGAAACCGTAGGAAAAGAACACGGTCCCCACCCAGCCAAGCTTGCCCGCAAACGGCAGGGATGCACGGAAACAGTTACTGGTAGCGGTCAGCGCGATGGAAGGCACCTCAGCACCGGTCAGCTTCATTAACGAACCTCCGAAGAAGTTACCGAAGCCTACGCCAAACGTAGTCATCGCCAGACCCGTGACATTCTGATTAGCCCGCAGTGTGACGGTAAGGAAACAGTACAACAGTCCCATCAGCAGCGACCCCAGGAGGCAGCAAAGTGTCGGGATCAACACTGCAACCAGTGGCTGCACGCTCTCAACGCTCTGCTCATACAGGAAGGATCCGATAACGCCGCTGATAGCCCCGACATACATGACACCCGGAATTCCCAGGTTAAGGTTTCCCGATTTTTCGGTGATCGTCTCACCGGTACTGCCGTAAAGAAGCGGTATACTCTGCGCAACAGCTCTGGGAATAAATGAAACCAGATCGAACATGATCACTCCGCCCCCTTTCCGGATTTTTTGTTAAAGTGCATTTTATAACGGACAAAAAATTCACTTCCGATGATGAAGAACAGCACCACGCCCATCAGGATATCCCCGTAGGACTGGTTCAGGCTGAATGCCGATGAGATCTCGGCGGAACCCTGTTTGAAGAAGATCAGCAGAAAACTGCTGGCGATCATCGAGATTGGATTGAACTTTGCGAGCCAGGCGACCATAACAGCCGTAAAGCCTCTTCCGCCCGCGATCGTTGTAGTAACAGTGTGGCTGGTGCCGCCCACCAGCAGAAGTCCCGCAAGACCACAGATCGCACCGGAAAGAATCAACGTACGAATAATAACCTTTTCTACCTTGATACCCACGTACCTTGCCGTATTCTCACTCTCACCGACCACCGAAATCTCGTATCCATGCTTACTTCTGGCCATATAAACGTACATCGCCATGGTAACCGCGAAAACGATCAGAATATTCAGCAGATATTTGTAGTTTCCAATCTGCGGGAGCCACCCGGCCTCAGTGCTCTGGTTGATAATACCGATCTGGCCGGAGCCCTTCGGCACTTCCCACACGATGACATAGTACGCTACCAGCTGAGTAGCCACATAGTTCATCATCAGAGTGAAAAGTGTCTCGTTGGTTCCCCATTTTGCACGACAGAGAGCCGGAATCAGCGCCCACACTGCTCCTGCTGCCATGGAGCAAACTAACATAATTAAAATCAACAGGGCATTCGGTACCTTGTCGCCCAGAAGGATCATGCAGGCCGCACAGGCAAGGCCGCCTGCCAGCACCTGACCTTCGCCGCCCAGGTTCCAGAACTTCATGCGAAAAGCCGGGCTCAGCGCAAGCGCCACGCACAGAAGAAGTGCGATCTCCTGCCCCATGATCCACGATTTACGCGGGGTGCCGAAAGCACCGTAGATCATCTTTCCATATACTTCGAACGGATTAAGACCTGTCACGATCATCGTGATGATCGCGCAGGCAACGAATGCCAGGATGATCGCTGCGGTGCGAATTCCCCAGGCTTCGTACCATTTCAGGACCTTTCGTTTCTGAAGATGAACGAGAGGAGTATGGTGTGATTTATTCATTTTCGGTGTCCCCTCCTATCTTCGTCATCATCATGCCGATCTCACGTTTCTGTGCATCTTTACCCTGAACGATTCCGCTCACCTTGCCGCCGCAAAGCACCAGGATGCGGTCACACAGCTCGAGCAGAACGTCCAGATCCTCGCCGACATAAATGACGGCGACGCCTCTCTCCTTCTGCTCGTTAAGCAAATGGTAAATAGTGTATGAGGAATTGATATCCAGTCCGCGGACTGCATAAGCGGTGAGAAGAACGGTCGGTGCGGAGGCGATCTCACGTCCCACCAGAACCTTCTGCACATTTCCGCCCGACAGGTTGCTGACAGGAGTAGAGAGTCCCGGGGTATTAATCTCCAGGTCCTTCACCACTTTTTCAGCCAGCTCTCTAGGAGCCTTCTGATCGGTAAAAATGTTGTGGCCGCTGCGATAACTGCGCAGCATCATGTTGTCAGGAATATCCATGCTGCCGAGGAGGCCCATGCCGAGACGGTCTTCCGGTACGAACGAAAGCGCCACACCCAGTGCGGAGATCTCCAGCGGATCCTTCCCGATCAGCTCAGTCCTTCCGCCATTGTCGCCAATATAAGTGATGCTTCCGCTCTCGACCGGCTGAAGGCCTGCGATGGCTTCAAGCAGCTCTTTCTGACCACTGCCGGAAATGCCGGCAATACCCAGAATCTCGCCTGTGTCGGCGTGGAAGGATACATGGTCCAGCTTTAAGATACCCTCGGTATCGCGCACCGTAAGGTCTTTCACCTCGATGCGTCTGTGAACGTTGACGGGCTCGGGCCTGTCGATGTTCAGGGTTACCGTGTGCCCTACCATCAGGTTGGTCATCTCCTGTGCGTTGGTATCTTTTGTCATCATATCGCCGATGTAGGCCCCGCGGCGAAGCACCGCTACACGGTCGCTCAATTCCTCGACTTCGTGCATCTTATGAGTGATGATAACGATGGCCTTTCCCGCATCGCGCATGTTGCGGAGCACCGCGAACAGTTTGTCCGTCTCCTGCGGGGTCAGAACAGCGGTCGGCTCATCCAGAATAAGAATGTCCGCGCCGCGGTAAAGAACCTTTATTATCTCTACGGTCTGCTTCTGTGACACCGACATGTTGTAGATCTTCTGATCCGGATCCACTTCAAATCCGTAGGCATCGCAGATCTCCCTGATCTTTTTAGAGGCGGCGGCCAGATTGAGCCGTCCCTTCTCTCTTAGTCCGAGCACGATATTCTCGGCGGCGGTCATGACATCGACCAGCTTAAAGTGCTGGTGGATCATACCGATGCCGTATTTAAACGCTTCGCCCGGCGAAGAGATAAAGGCCTCTTCTCCGTTGATGAAGATCTTGCCGCTGTCGGGATAGTAAATGCCGGAGAGCATGTTCATCAGAGTCGTCTTGCCGCTTCCGTTTTCACCCAGGAGCGCAAGGATCTCTCCCTTGTTAATGTCCATACTGACATTATCATTCGCCACGACCGTGCCGAATGTTTTTGTTATATTCCGCAATTCTACTGCGGCCGTCTTTTTTTCCAATATTTCCTCTCTCCATATGTAAAAAAGAACCCGGCAGAATCTTGAATCTCCGGGTTCTCTTTTGATCATTTATAGTCTGTCTGTTCGTCCGCAGGATAAAGCGGACACTTGCGATCCGCTTTTCTGCCTGCTCATGATCCTCGGCTGCCTTCAGCAGCTCTCAGTTTAGCGGACATTCGCAATCCGCTTCGCTGCTTGCTTTATAAGCCGGAAGCTACCTTCGGTGGCTTACAGGTTTAGAATGCAGTATCGAGCAGAGTGATGCCGTCGATCTGAAGATCAAAGTACGGAGCGGAACGATACTCGGACTCGTGGAAGTAACCATCAGAGATAACTTCGGTATCCGGTGTGTACTCGGGATCGGTGTCCACGTCTGCCTCGTAGCTTTCGAGTGCTGCGCCTTCAACTGTGAAAGCTGCGGTATCGAATACATGGATCTCTCCGCTCTCAAGCTGAGCCTTTACTTCTTCGATCTTGTCTGCGGTGCCTTCTGCTGCTGCCTGCTCGTTTACATCGGTAAGAACGACGGATCCGGTCTGAAGAGTTCCGGTCCAGTCGGCTTCGATCTCCTCACCGTTCATAGCTGCTTCGATCACATACTTGTAATACGGAGCCCAGTCGATACGGGAAGAAACGATAAAGGTGTTGGGGCATGCGTCTACGGTGCTTCCGTTGTAGGAAACGTTCGGAACTCCGGCGTTCTCGCAGGCTGTCGGAGCGCCCATGGAGTCGGCATGCTGGCTGATCAGAACGCATCCGTCGTTGATCAGTTTGGTAGCGCCTTCTTTTTCTGCTGTCTCATCATACCAGGAACCGGTGAAGGTAACTTCCATGGTAGCGGTCGGGCAGATGGAACGTGCGCCGAGGAAGAAGGATGTGTATCCGGAAACAACTTCTGCATAGGTGTATGCACCAACATAACCGATCTTTGCTTCTTCTTCGGTGATGTCACCGTTAGCGATCATCTCGTTAAGCTTAAGACCTGCAGCCACACCTGCCAGATAACGGCCTTCGTAGATGGAAGCGAATGCGTTGTGATAGTTGGCAAGCTGCTCGGTATGAGCCTTGGTTCCTGTGGAATGGCAGAACTGAACCTCCGGGAACTCTTTAGCTGCCTGGATCATATAATCCTCATGTCCGAAAGAATCGGCGAAGACAACATTGCATCCTGCATCGGCAAGGTCTGCTGCTGCATCGTAGCACTCCTGGCCTTCCGGAATGTTTGTCTTGATCTCATAAGGAACACCCAGCTCTTCGCATGCTTCTTTTGCAGCGTTG
>CADCPK010000241.1 GCA_902803215.1 uncultured Lachnospiraceae bacterium | reverse complement strand
GATATCCAGAACTTCCTTTATACCTTCTACCCTTTTATGTTTGGAATATATCCTTATACGGCGGTCACAGAAAAGCAGAAGACCGCCATGAAGGAAGCAGGAATCAATTACGTTTATCAATCTGTCTATGAGCTTACTTACAGCTGTCTGATCCGGCTGCTTTGCGAGTGAAAGACGGATAACGGTATCAGGAAGGTATATCGGCATTTCCAACAGCTTCGCCTGGCAGATTGCAAAGGCAAACCCGCTGGCGGGCGTTATGGCGCAGAACAAGCCTGCCGCTGCAAAAGAAAAACACGTCTGGTCCACAGGTGACCAGAAGATCGGAAGGTGAGGAGCAGCCTAAAATGGCCGGAAGCTGTAAACGCCGGGGATTACAGCAGGCTGAAATAAACCGGATGAAGGAGTGACGGAATCATGTCCAAGGCAAAAAAGAATCTTACCACAAAGAGGATCGTGGATGCGGCCATGACCGTCCTTCTTCTCTGTCTCATGGCCTATCAGGTTACGGGGGAAATGGCGCATGAATGGATCGGTATGGGCATGACGGCGCTTGTCATCATCCATCAGATCCTGAACCGGAAATGGTACGGAGCCATCTTCAGAGGAAAATACAACCCTTACCGCACGGTGACAACAGCTCTGAACATCCTGCTTCTTTTGAGCTTTGCGCTTACTGCCTTCTGCGGCATGTCCATGAGCAGCCATGCCGTACCGTTCCTCTATGGAATTGCAACGGTCTCTTTTGTCCGCAGGATGCATCTTTCCATGTCCCACTGGGCTTTTGTCCTGATGGGGCTCCATCTTGGTATGCATATCCCGGCGATGACAGCCGGTCTGAAGCTGAATGATAAAACGAAATTAATTCAGGATGGCATCTTCACCTGCATCGGCGGCATCGGCTTCTGGCTTTTTTTGAAAAACGGTATGCCGAACTACCTGTCCTTCAGAGTCCCGTTTGCATTTCTGGACTATGAGAAAGCAGGGTGGCTGGTGTTTCTTGAAAACCTGGCGACGCTGTCATTCTGGGCGCTGATCGGAACCAGGGCAGCACTGATCTGCAGGAATGCTGCCGGAAAAACAGAGACGAAAAAGAAGCCGCTTCTCCCTGCCGCCGGCATCATGGCACCGGTGATCATCGGGATCGCCCTAACGCTCATCTTCCCGTCCGCAGCCTGAACAGCCGGCAGCTGAAATTCGCTATGGGGTGAAAACATTTTGTGTTGTATAATTAATACCTACTGTGAGAAAACAGCTTTAGAAAGAAAGGATTGAAAATGTTAGAAATTGGGACTAAAGCACCGGCATTTACTCTGCCGGATCAGAATGGAGAAATGAAAAGCCTTGCAGATTATCAGGGTCAGAAGGTGATCCTGTATTTTTACCCGAAGGACATGACAGCCGGCTGTACAAAACAGGCCTGTGCGTTCGGAGATCTGTATCCCCAGTTCCGGGAGAAGGGCGCAGTCGTTCTCGGCGTGAGTAAGGACAGCGTTGCATCCCACAAGAAGTTTGAGCAAAAATACGGCCTGCCCTTCACACTCCTCTCTGATCCGGAGAAGGAAGTGATCCGGGCTTATGATGTATGGAAAGAAAAGAAGAATTACGGGAAGGTAAGCATGGGTGTTGTCCGGACGACCTACCTGATCGATGAGAACGGCATTATCATCAAGGCTTTTGGGAAGGTGAAGGCTGCTGATAATCCGGCACAGATGCTGGGAGAACTGGGGTGAGGGTCATCTTCTCCCCGGTAAAGCAGATGCGGAGAAGATCAGAATGATTGAGAAAGAAATAATCAAGACAAAATACGGAAACATTGCAGCTTATAAAAAAGGAACCGGACCAAAAACGATCCTGTTGCTGCACGGCGCAGGCTGTGACAGTACGATGCTGTCCTGGAGAGAAGTGTTCAACACGTTTTCAGATGATTTTTCTGTTTATGCCTTCGACTTTTTGGGCTATGGCAATAGCGACAAGGCGAATGACCTGGCAGGGAACCATTTTTTTGATACGCATATCGATTGCGTTAAAAGTGTTGCCGCGTATTATGGACTTGCCGATTTTGCCTTGGCCGGGTTGTCGATGGGCGGAGCGATTGCTATTGGTTATGCATTGCGTTATCCCGAGAATGTTAAGGTGCTTATTCCTGTCGACACCTGGGGCGTATCAGAAAAAATGCCTTTTCATCGTCTCAGCTATTGGTATGTGAAGCATACTGACCTGACGCTGACCCAGTACAGATGGTGTGCGAAATCCAGATGGCTGGCCAAATGGTCTATATCATACGCTTTGATCGGAAATAAGAAACTGATCACAGATGCTTTAGTTGATGAAGTAATGCAGTCTTGTGCCGGAGATCTGGCCGGAAAATCAATGCTCAACTTTCAGCGGAGCGCGGCAGGTAAAGACCGGTCAAAACCGTGCTATCTGGGAAAATTAAAGAATTTGAGAATGCCGGTTGTTTACATAATCGGAGAAAAGGACCCGCTGGTACCGCTGCGCGATATTAAGAAAGCGGCGGGAGAAAACCCGAACAGCCGGGTGATAGTATTCAAAGGCTGTAAGCACTGGTCTGTCAAAGAACAGCCCCGGAAATTCTGCCGGATCGTGAATTCGGTTTATATCCGATAAGGGGAACGAAGCAGAGGAGGAAACGATGAGATCAGGACTTGGATGGCGCAGCCTGAATCCGGTAGAAGCGGTGGCAGACGTGCACTCTATCGAGAACAGAGACTTGCTTTTTCGCATCGCATATGAAGCGAGAAACCCTGAAGCACGCCGGCTGGCGCTCATAAAGATGGGAGATAAG
>CADCPK010000240.1 GCA_902803215.1 uncultured Lachnospiraceae bacterium | reverse complement strand
GGTCGGGTCGGCAGCGCAGACATGGGCGGAAGCCCCTCTCTGCAGCTTCTTCATACGTGTTGAAGATCAGCACGTTCTTTGGATTGCAGGCCCTTGCCGGGCAGGAAGGCCTGCATACATTTTTCGTCGTCTTCAGCGCATAGAAAAACTTTCCGTCATAATTCTTATCATTATTCTGAATTGCTTTCCACTGTTCTTTTGTCATCTGCGTCCCTTCTCCAAGAGTTAGACAATTCTAATTCATTTAATAAGTTATAATAACATAACTTTATCCGAAACGCAATGTTAAATGCATCAAACTAAATATAAAGTCCATATCGTGAAAAAAAACGGGGGATACAACGGCAATAACGTGACACCAAACCGATACCGGATGTTGTATCATAATGGAAGTTGTGAAGTTAGTTTGACTGAACTAACAAGGCTAAAAAAATTCAGAGGTGACACGAATGCCGATAAAGATTCATCCGTCTGTCCGCAACTTAAGCAGAAAACCGGGTAGGACGGCGGCACTGGTTATATTGTCTCTGGTTCTTTGCTTTACCGTTACCGCGGGATCGCTCATCATCAATGGCCTGCGGGGCGGGCTGGTCTCGTTGGAGACGAGGCTCGGCGCGGATATCATGGTGGTCCCCTATCAGGCTTCGACCAAGGCAGATCTTAAGGGAATGGTACTGCAGGGAAATCCGGGATACTTTTATATGGATCGCTCGGTGACAGACAAGGTTTCGGCCATGGATGGGGTAGGGCAAATCTCGGAACAGTTCTTCCTGGCTACGGCAAGCGCGAGCTGCTGCTCCTACGCGGTACAGATCATCGGTTTCGAGCCGGAGACGGACTTTACCATTCAGCCATGGGTGCAGTCTTCCTTCAAGGGAGATCTGGACTATATGGAAATCCTGGTAGGGAACTCCCTTAACGCTTTTCCGGGAGACACGCTTACTTTCTACGGTTCAGACTGCAAGGTAGCCGCAAAGCTGGAGAAGACAGGAACGTATCTGGATACAGCAGTCTATGCAAATGAAGAAACGATAAAGACACTTATCTCATCTGCTAAAGAGAAGCAGATATTCGATTTTGGAAACGTTGACCCGGACGCCATTGTATCGTGTGTTCTGGTGAATGTGGCGGATGGCTACTCGGTTGAGGAAGTCCTCAATGATATAAACATTCATGTACGTAAGGTCGAAGCTGTGCAGACACAGAACATGATCGAAGATGTGTCACGGCAGCTGACCGGCGTTTCGGATGTGGTGAGCGGACTGATCGTCGTAGCCTGGATTCTGGCACTCATTATCCTGGCTCTTGCCTTCACCATGATCTCCAATGAGAGAAAGAAGGAGTTTGCCGTGCTGAGAGCGATCGGAGCTTCCCGCGGATATGTGGTGAAGATGATCCTCAAAGAAACACTCCTGGTCAACATCATCGGCTGTGCGTGCGGTGCTGCGCTTGGTCTTCTGACTACGGTGCTGTTCAGCGGATTCATCGAGAGCAGCCTGAAACTTCCTTTCCTCCTTCCGGGAGCAGCAGGTATGGTCATCCTCGCGATAGCGGCGATGGCTGTTTCGATCATTGCCGGCACCGTATCGTCCGCAGTGTGCGCACTTCGCATAAGCCGAATGGATACGGCGCTGATCCTGCGGGGGGAGAACTGAAATGCTTACGCTTAGAGGAGAAGGAATCTCCGGACAGTTTATCAGAAAACGAAAAGATTCCAATGTTTTTTACGCGGTCGAAAAGACCGATTTTGAACTGCCGCCCGGTACCATGACGGTCCTGTCGGGGGAATCGGGAAGCGGAAAAAGCACACTGCTTCATATGCTGGCCGGACTTTTGCGGCCGACCGAGGGAAAGGTGCTTTTGGGAGATAACGACCTGTACAGTCTTGACGACAAGCCGCTTTCCATCCTGCGGTCCCGGCATATCGGACTGGTGCCGCAGGGACAGACACCGCTTATGGCGCTTACTGTGAAAGAAAACATCCTTCTTCCCTGTACGCTGTACAGACAGAAGGACAGGGACGGCGCAGTTGACAGAGAGAAGCTTGCCGAAGAGCTCATGGAACGGACGGGGATCGCAGATCTCAGGGATGTACTTCCTAAAGAACTTTCGGGAGGCGAGCTCAGAAGGATGGCGATCGCCAGAGCACTTATCATGGATCCTGATGTGATCTTGGCAGATGAGCCTACGGGTGATCTGGACGATGAGAATACGGAGATCGTTCTGGGACTGTTTAAGGAACAGGCGGGAAAAGGAAAGGCTGTGTTCCTGGTAACTCATGACCGCGATACATTCGCTTACGCCGACCGCAGGTTTACCATGCGTTCGGGAAAGATAGAGGCTGTTCGGGATGAGGCCTGACCGGCCGAACAGATCATGGCTCACAGAGTGAGTTGCCGGTTATCGGCATGCAGTGAAACGGATCCCGGCTCACAGAGGAAGCTGCCGGTTATCGTCAGGCAGTGAAACGAATAGCCGGTTACCATACTTTAAAGGAAAGAGAGTGACGAACAAATGAAACTGTCGAAAAATTCGCTGAGAAAGCGCGCGTTTATGATCCTGGCTGTCATGATGACACTCATCATCGGAACGATGGCCGGCGCGGTTTACGCGGAAGATTCACCGTATGCGGCAACCTGGAACGATTATAAAGCCACAGGCGCTCCGGCATCTACCTGGAATGACGTCGTCGACGCGATGGAGCCGGTGCTCGACTACGGCAAGGAAGCCTACGCATCGGGAGATGCGGACGCCGCTTACAAGGCAGTCAGCAACGCTTACTACGGATTTTACGAGACAACGGGTTTTGAGCGGATCGCCATGGGCTACATTTCCGGCTCGCGTAAATCCCAGATGGAGCTTCAGTTCTCCGCAGCAAAGGCTGTGGCGAAAAAAGGCGGCAGCGTGGACGACTATAACGCCGAAGTGGAAACGCTCAAATCGATGCTCCGCGAGGATGCCAATATCCTGGACGGATCCTCGGATGGAGGCGGAGACGAGGAATCGACCGAATCGTCCGGCGGTGCGGGAGCAGGTGCTTCTGCGGCAACAGCGACCTTCATCGCATGCTTCTCGATCATCCTGAGAGAAGGCTTCGAGGCGATCCTGATCGTCGGAGCGATCATCGCTTATCTGGCTAAATCTGCCAAAGGTGATGAGAAAGAGCGCAAGAGAAAAGTGCGTCCCGTTTATCTGGGATCGCTCATCGGTATCCTGGCCAGCTTCGTTCTTGCATGGCTCCTCAATCAGCTGAAGCTTGCGAACAGCGCATCGCAGGAGATCATCGAAGGGATCACCGCACTCACCGCGGTCGTCGTACTTTACTATGTCAGCAACTGGATGCTTTCCAAATCCGAGACGGATGCCTGGACAGCATACATTAAATCGAAAGCGGAGCAGGGCTCCGAATCGGGCAGCCTGTTTGCCCTGGCAGCCACCGCATTCCTTGCAGTGTTCCGTGAAGGCGCCGAGGTCGTGCTGTTCTTCCAGCCGATGCTTTCGGGGGACAATATCTCAAGTGTATGGATGGGATTCATCATCGGCTGTATCGTTCTGGTGTTTGTCTACCTGGCGATCCATTTCCTGAGTATCCGTATCCCGATCAAGCCTTTCTTCACCGCGACCAGCGTATTGATGTTCATCATGTCCATCAGCTTCCTGGGCGCCGGCATCAAGGAACTGATCGAAGGCGAAGTTATAGGGATGACCTCGCCCGCATGGCTGCAGTGGATCCCGTCAAACGACTTCATGGAAGTCCTCGGAATCTATCCGTGCCTTGAAACCCTTGTACCGCAGCTGATCCTTCTTGTCATCACCGTGATCATTTTCGTGAGGACAACAAAGAAGAATCAGGAGATCCACGCCAAGGCGGAGGCTGAGAGAGCAGCCGCACTGGCAATCGAGGAAGCCGAGAAGGCAAAAGCGGAGGATGAAAAACTCCGCGGCATCATCCGCGAGGTGATAAATGAGGTTCTTGTTGAGAACAAGCTGATTCAGAAGAAGCAGT
>CADCPK010000239.1 GCA_902803215.1 uncultured Lachnospiraceae bacterium | reverse complement strand
GTCCTGATCATCGGAAGTCTCTTATTTTACGCGTGGGGCGAACCGATATACGTGATCCTGCTGGTCTTTTCGGCAGTATTCAACTATTATATGGGACTCGAACTGAATGACTGCCCCGAAGAATCCCGCCGCCTGAATATGATCTTTACCGTCGTCGTAAACCTGTTCATTCTGGGCTTCTTCAAGTATTATGCTTTTCTTCTGGATTCGATCGGCTCTGTGTTCAGGATCACTCTCTCCCATCCGGAGCTTTCGCTTCCCATCGGTATCTCTTTTTACACGTTCAAGAATCTTTCTTATATTCTTGATGTGTACAACGATAAGATCGATCCCGAGCCCAATTTTCTCACCTTCTGCGTGTACAGTATGATGTTCCCGCATATGGCGGCCGGCCCGATCGTCAGGTACGCCGATATCGAGCATCAGCTTTACCGCCATCCGGTAAGTATCCCGAAGTTCGGTGTGGGTGCGGAGTATTTTATCAAGGGCCTCGCCAAGAAGGTCATCCTTGCTGACAATCTGGCGGTGATCTACGCAGCGATCAGCTCCCGCAGCAGCAATGCCGTGCTGACCGCCTGGATCGGAATATTTGCCTATACGATGCAGATCTACTTTGATTTCAGCGGCTACTCCGATATGGCCATCGGTCTCGGTAAGATGCTGGGGTTTGATTTTCTGAAGAACTTTGATTATCCCTATCTGTCCGAGAGTGTAGCGGAATTCTGGCGCAGGTGGCACATCTCCCTGGGCAGCTGGTTCCGCGATTATATTTACATCCCGCTTGGCGGCAACCGTGTGTCTGTCGGAAAGCATATCCGCAATATCCTCGTCGTCTGGGCTCTGACAGGGCTCTGGCACGGTGCCGCCTGGAATTTTGTTCTGTGGGGCGTCTATTACGGTCTTCTGCTTCTGCTGGAAAAATTTGCGCTGGGAAATGTGCTTGACAGTGCGCCTGCCTTTGTCCGAAGGATCTACACGATGTTCTGTGTCATGATCGGCTGGGTATTTTTCAGCCAGACAAGCTTCCCGGGCATTGCCAAATATCTGGGAACGATGTTCGGTCCGGCTGCATCAGGCTTTGCAGATACCGCTACCTTCTACTATTTCAGGACCGGTATCGTGTTGTTTGTCATTTGCATTATTGCCTGCAGACCGAATCTGCAGAATCAATTTAAAAAGCTGATGAAACGGAATATGGCCGTGGCCATCGCCATCGATGTCATTCTTCTGGCACTTGCCACAGCATTCATGGTCTATAATTCATACAGTCCGTTCTTGTATCAGCAGTTCTGATGCAATGAGGGAGGAGGATACACTGTATGGCTAAACGCAGCAACAAACCATTTTTCAAAAAACTCGGAACGATCTTTTTTGCGGTCATTATTATCGTGTTTCTGATCAATCTTGTTCTTCCCGACCGTTCATTTTCGGACAAGGAGAACAGGGTGCTTTCCTCTTTTCCTGCCCCCAATCTCGCGCAGATGGCGTCAGGCAGGCAGGAACCAAAGTATGAGACCTATGTGAACGATCAGTTTTTCTTCCGCGATCTTTGGATCACTCTGAAAGCCGGAGCGGACAGGCTGATGGGAAAAGTTGAGAATAACGGCGTATGGCTCTGTAAAGACGGCTATCTGATGGAGAACTTTACCGCTCCCACCCCCGATCGTCTGGAAGCCAATATTTCTTCCATAGAAGCTTTTGCGGACAGGCATGCGGATATTAATACAGCGATGATCATCGTGCCCAATGCGGTGAATATCATGTCTTCCAGGCTGCCTGCAGGAGCGCTCACGGAAAACCAGAACACCTATCTTGACGAGGTTAAAAATTCCGTCAAGGAGCACGGTATTTCGTTTATCGATCTACGGGAAACACTGAGCAATCACAGTCTCGAAAGGATTTACTACAAGACCGATCATCACTGGACTACGCTTGGCGCTTATTACGGCTATCTCGCATCTGCAGATCAGCTCGACCTGGATACATCCATTCTTACCTACGATCAGCTTCCTGTGTCCGATTCGTTTCAGGGAACGTTATCGGCCAAGAGCGGTTTCCGCTCCGGAGAGAAGGAAGAGATGTATGTGTTCCTTCCCAGAAACGACACTGCTCCGGATTATGTTGTGAACTACGTTGATGACAGGACCCGGGTTGCCAGTTTTTATCAGACAGACCGCCTGGAGACAAGAGACAAATACGCCATGTTCCTGAACGGCAATCATGCGCAGGTCAAGATCAACACGCCGACGGCCGATGACCGGACGCTGCTCATCTTCAAGGATTCCTACGCGAATTGCTTTGTGCCGTTCCTCGGGCCGCACTACAGAAACATCATCCTGATCGACCCCAGGTATTATTACGGGAATATCGAGGATCTTATCGCGGCAGAGGGTGTGGACGAGATACTCTATCTTTACAATGCCAACACTTTCTTCCTGGATACCTCGCTCGAGCTTACACTGGCTGCGGGAGAAGGATCCGACATAACAGATGCAGCGGAAACCACGCCCGCTGACGGTGCCGCGGCTGCAGATACCACAGGAACCGAAACACCGACGGGCGAAACTTCTGCCGAGGGTACACCTGCCGAGGGTACATCTACCGAAGGCACTTCTACTGAAGGCACTTCTACAGAAACAACAGAAAGCAGCACCGGAACCGAAGAAAGCTATGATTCTTCATCGTACGACGAAGGGTACGATGAGAGTTATGATTACGATTATGATTCGAGCTATGACGAGAGTTACGACGAGAGTTACGATTATGACTCGGATTATGATTACGATTATAGTTATGAGGAAGATTATTCCGGCTATTAAGGAAACACAGGGGGACGGTCCTTTTGTGTTCGGACATAGGGGATGCGCACTATGTGCGCCTCCCACCTATGCCCGAACACAAAAGGACCGTCCCCCTGTGTTTCCCCTGTGTTTCACGCTCAAATCCACTTAAACAGCATCGGATACACCCCAAAGTCAACAAATGCCACTATCGCGTACCTGCAGCACCTGACCATCAACGAGGCATATGTCCCGCTTTCCAAGAATGCTTCCGAAAAAGGAAGTTTAAGAACAGCGTTAAGTCCGACAAAAACAGCCAGCCCGAGGACCACCCGTATTCCGGAAAAGACGATCTTTTTTGTATTGTCAAAATTGACAAATCTCTCTTCGAAGATCGAGCCTGCCATAAACCCGATCAGAAGCCCCAGACCGCTGTAATAGTCGCTACTTCTGCAATAGATCATCCCGGGCAGTGTCATTGCAAGAAGAACTGCGTAGAGAACATTTCTGTTTTGGATCTTACTGCTCATCCATGGCACAAAGAAGATAACAAAGATGCCGAGAAGCCACCCACACAGCACATCTGTAGGATAATGAGCGCCGACTACCACTCTTGAGAATCCTACAAGGAAGGTGACGATCACTGCAACGACCGTCATCCACCGCTTTTTCAGAGACCTGGCCAGGCCGCCATAGAACGTGGCTGCGTTTGTAGAGTGCCCGCTGGGGAAAGAATAGCCCTGTGCGCTGATATCATACAGATCGGCGTCCTTATCGATGAGCCTCAGCAATTTTATATTCTCATGATCAAAATACGGTCTTCTGCGGATGAATATATTCTTCAGCATCGGATTCCAGACACAGGTCATGCACATATTGATGCCAAGGTATTTACCCATCTGTTTATTCAGGCTCCAGTATATCAGCCCCAGAAGAAGTACCAGAACAGTCTCCTCTCCCAAAGCGGAAAACTGAGAAATCACCTTACATATCGTTGTCCCCAAATGACTCTGAAGCCACTCCATGAGGGGCGCCTCGAAGCCCAGCCAAAAACTTCTTCCAACAAGCTCCATTGTCTAAAATCCCTCCTTAACTCAGGTCAGAATTACCGGCATTCCGCTTAGCTGCCCGCCGCTTACTGATTGACTGATACCCCGGTCCTCAAGCCGTCAGTTATATAAAAAAAGAGACCCGGTCTTCACCGGATCTCGAAGGTGCCACCCGGATTTGAACCGGGGATAGAGGTGTTGCAGACCTTTGCCTTACCACTTGGCTATGGCACC
>CADCPK010000238.1 GCA_902803215.1 uncultured Lachnospiraceae bacterium | reverse complement strand
TTCATCTCACGTACGTTATCGATCTTCGACTGGATCCCGCGCCGGACCTCTTCCACCGCAAACGGGTCTTCCAGGAAGGCTTTCAGTGTATAAGGGAATTCTGCCTTGATATGGTCGATCTCAAGTTCCAGGAGCCGCAGCCGGGCCCTCAGCTTTTCAAGCAATTCCCTAAGTTTACTCCTTCCCTCCATGGTATCTTCGAAAACATCTTCAGGTGCATCCATTCCGGACAGCTCATCCCAGATCTTCTCGAGCTGCGCAAGATCCCCTTCCTGCTGAGCTTTTACAGCGCGGTTCCACAATTCTTTTTCATGTTCTGTAAGGTTTGGGTGTACATCCGGATGCAGACGCTTGACGATCTTTCGATACAGACGTTTGATCTTATCCGCTATCGTATCCTCTTTTTTCGGCCTGCCGGCAGGCTCTTCTTCATCCTTCCTTCCCGAGGAATCCCCGCTGTGGTTTTCCGAGTTGCCCCCTTCTTTATCACCCGTCCCGGCACTTTGCTGCCCTGAACTTTCCTGGTTTTTTTTGTGCTCCTCCTCGCCTTTTTCCCCGTCCTGTCGGCCGTTATCTTCACCTGATTGTTTTTTCTGTTGCTCCTTCTCCCGGGCTTCTTTCTCCTGGCGGTCATGTTTTGACCACTGTGATTCTTCCCACTTCTTTTTGAATTCCCGGGCTTCCTCCGCTTTACGGTTCAGATCCTCTTCGAACTCTTTGTTCTCCTTCTTTGCCTGTGCCTCGGCTTCTTCCATAGATGGTTCCTGCTGCTGATTCATTTGCGCCTGCAGGATCTCAACGGTCCGCTGCATCTGCTTCAGGTACATATTCGCGGCCATCAGCTCCCGCTCAAGGGAGACGATCTTCTCATCATACTCTGCCCGTAATGCTGGGCATACGTGATAAACCAGGTCGTCACGCAGTGCCGTCAGTTCCGTGATCCTGGCCTGGAGTTTATGGATCTCCTCCAGAAGATGTTCATATTCGGATTGAGAAAAGATCAGGCCTTCTTCCATCATACTCTATCTCTCCCAGTTTATTTGCATTAATATTCTTTCCTCTGGCAGATCTTTTTCCTGAAAGCTGCACAGAGTTTGCCTATCCCATTGATCATCAGATACAATGCGGTTTGCCTGGTTAACGATCATCTGCTCAAAATAATTGCGTACAGCCCGGGCGTTTCCATAATTTCTGGTATTCCTGGATGCTTCTCTTGTAAAATGGGTCTCTACCTCCGACAATACTCTGTGAGAAGGCCTGATCGCATTTTCATCGCAAAAATGTCGGAAAATCCTGGTCAGCTCCCTTCCGGAATAATTGGGGAAATGAAGTAAGAAAGGAAACCGTGATCTCAATCCGGGATTGGAATCCAGAAAGTCCTGCATAAGTGCCGGATAGCCCGCAGCAATGACCACAATATCGTCTCTTTGGTCTTCCATTAACTTCAGCAGTGTTTCCACAGCCTCCTGTCCATATCCGCCGGCATCTTCCTCTGTCAGTGAATAGGCTTCGTCAATGAACAGAACGCCGCCCTTTGCTTTTTCATAAGCCTCTTTCATCATTGGCGCTGTATGTCCGACATACTTTCCCACAAGACTAACCCGGCTGACTTCAACCAGGTGACCTTTGGAAAGAATCCCATTTTCCTGATATATCCTCCCCAGTATTCTCGCAACGGTTGTTTTTCCCGTCCCCGGATTTCCAGTGAACACCATATGCAGGGAAATCGGGGACCGTGAAATGCCTAATTCACGACATCTGTCCCGCACCCTGAACATATTGACCATGGACTTGACCTGCCTTTTTACCTCCGCAAGCCCGACCAGTGCGTCTAGTTCATCGATAGCGTTTCCGGCACAAAAGCTATTCCCGGCATTCTGGTTCTCCTCCTGTCCCAACACACGGAACCGAATATCCTCTTTCGGGTTCTGCTTATCATCAGAACTGGTCTGAAGATTTATCTGCTGCTGTTCGCTATCCCCGGCAATGGTTTTTCTCAATGATTCCTCTAAAGCAATAACCACAGGATCCGCATCTTCCGGATGGATACGCTGATCTACCTCGATGGCACTTCGGATCAGATCTATCTTATCGCTTGTCAATCCATCAAGCGGATCAAACCCAATTTCCTTCCCCAGCGATTTCTCGATCATGTGGATACACATGCTGGTAAATCGATAATAATTTACGATTTCATCCAG
>CADCPK010000237.1 GCA_902803215.1 uncultured Lachnospiraceae bacterium | reverse complement strand
TCCGACAAATCTGGATTCGTCACGTTGACATCCAAACCACAGCCACAATCTGCCGTTTTCCACAAAACCGGAATTCATCTAATCGTTTACTCTTTCATTATTCTAAATAGTTTGACTGCAATGAAACCGATTACCACAGTCCATAAAGCACCCCAAATCTCGACCGCCCATAACTGTACCACTCCTCTCTGATACAGCGCAGGAAAGGTGTCCATCAGCATATGCAGAAGAATGGCCAGCGGCAGACAGCTTTTCTTTCCATTTATGGCGCCATAACATACGATGACCGTAAGCCCGATATGCACAGACATTGCAAGCAGCCGTTCAATGACGTTCATCGCCATCATGGCGTAATCAAACGAGGCTGCGGCCTGAACAGCCGGAAGCGCTGCGGCTGCAGTTTTCTCCGTGATGTTCAGTGTCCTGAGTGCGTTTTCCATATCTCCTGCAGAAAAGAGTATTGCGATGGCAAGATACTGGAGCATCAGAGGCAAAACAACCGCCAATATCTCGATTCCGCCATGACCGATGCCGTACAAGACCGCGTTCTCACGAGTGCGGTTCTTTTTCATCATGGTTTTCATGACCATATATCTTCCGCATTCCTCAAAAACTCCAGCCATAGTGATTCCATAAAGGACAAAGGCTACTGTGTTTCCGTTGATAAATCGAGAAACCGGGTTGTTCGCAATAATACAGACATAGTGCACGCCGAGTTCCAACACGCGGGCAGAAACGATAAATCCAATAGCACCGGCAATGAGCCAGCTGATATTTGTCTGCTCTTTATGTTTCCTGCGCCAATTGACAAAGAAGATTACAGGGATCGCGAACATCAGAATGATCGTAATAATCAGGGCGGGAATGCTGCTTTTCCCAACGACGATATTTTCAAACTTCGTCATGCTTCTTCACCTTCCCAAATCTCCACGCAAAAGCCCTTTTGTCCGCATGCGGTGCAGGTCAGTTTACGGGTTGTCGGCGTATGATTTGCCCAGAAGGCTTCCCATAGCGTGGGCTTGAATATTTCGTCACATTCCGGGCAGATGTATTTCACGTGTCTGAAATAATACCTGCTGACAAATGTTCCCCAGACAGCAGCCACTATTACCCAGAGAACAAACGGCTGCCAAATACCTTTGACAACCCAGAAAATGATGGAAAACCATTGCAGCGCTGTAACCGGGATACCGTTCAGGATCATCATCCAGCGCATTCTTTTCAGGTTCTTCTTGCCTTCCATAAATACGGCTATGTCCCCGATGGATTCGAGCGAGAATGTGGCTTTGTTCTTCAGTCCGTTCTTCAGTTACACCACAAAGCTTTGCAATCTCTCCCGTTGTGTATTTGGACACAGCCTTCACCTCCTTCACGCCAAGAATAGCTCATGACGCAGCGTCACAAGCAACCTATGACGCAAGGGGATTTTTCATTTTTTCTCAAAGGCTTCGCACCGCCTGCGATGGCAATGTGGGCGCCTTAGTATGTTTGCTCAAATTGGAATTGAGCGGGCTGAAAGCCTGCGATACTTCTTGACCGCAAGGTAAAGAAGATGGACGGCCTGACAAATGTGAATCTGCCGTTAAAGAGTGCCGACCTGCAAATAATCAATACGCCAGCTTCTCTAAATGAAAAATCTCATTTACGCTTACTCCAAAGAACTCAGATATCTTCATCCTCTTCTACCACATCGGACATTCGCCAGGTCTCGAATAATTTGATCCCCTAAAAGATCAGCATTTCTCAAAATGCGCAGGCAAGCGGTATTACAATGCTTGCTTCTACCAAAGGAAAGGAATCAATCTGTACTTTACTTTTGCCATGTATTCAACGTATCCCGGAAGACCATTTTCCAAAACAATCTCTTCATTGCGAATCCTTTTTACAATAATCGGGATGTAGAAAAGCATGATGACAAATGACAGCATAGATCCTAAGACCAGTGGCATTGTCAGAAAAAGCACGATCGTCGCCATATACATCGGATGCCGGACGATCCCATAAAGACCAGTATCAATGACCTTCTGGTCTTCCTGGACTTCCACCGTTCTGGAAAGAT
>CADCPK010000236.1 GCA_902803215.1 uncultured Lachnospiraceae bacterium | reverse complement strand
CTTCTCCCTCTGTCCTTCCCTTATATACCTGAATGACATCTCATTCAGAGGTAACTATTGACCTTATAAAAACTATTATACGAGGAGTAGAAAACGATGAAAAAGGCTATGGCAGGCATTCTCGCAGCAGCTATGACAATGGGTACGATGATTCCGGCAGCAGCGGTTTCCGCATCCGACGTAACAACGGTTTCCCTTTGGATTCCCACTCTGGCAAGCTATACCGACGATGCAGTTGCATCGGTGGAAGAAGCCATCAACGCATACATGAGCGAAAAGTATGGCGTGCAGATCGATCTGCAGTACATCGAGATCGGTAACTTTGAAAAGGCTGTCAACCTGGCAATGACCACAGATGAAGTGGATGTTACCTGCTACTTTACCGACGACGGTCAGCTGTCTACATATGTGGCAAACGGCCAGCTTCTGGATATCACCGATTACTTTGAAGGAGCTTCGGATGCACTCAAGGAGACATTTACAGACGCCGAGATCACTGCTTCCAGTATGAACGGCAGAATGTATGGCCTGGTACGTAAATATCAGTACGGTGGAAACGAAGTGGCTGTTCTCAATAAAGACATCGCCGAAGAACTGGGAATCGACGCAGCTTCGATCACTACAATGGATCAGCTTGAAGAAGTCCTGTATCAGGCACACGAAGCACATCCCGAGATTTATACAATGGTACCGCAGAGTGCAGCAGAGATGACCTGGGGCTGGGCAGCCATCTGTGACAGAGGAATCGGTCTTACCGGTTATGCATATGCTGACTGGGGAACCACAGAACTTAAGAGCCTTTTCGAGACAGACGGTTTTGCCGAGTTCTGCGGCTACACAAACAAATGGTACAATGACGGCCTGATTATGGCAGATGCTCTTAGCAACACAATGGAAGGCAGCACGATGGTAACGGCAGGGTCCGCTTTCTGCACACTGCATAACGCCGATATCGATCCGCTCGATAAGCTCTATCCGAATACCGTAGTGACCGGCGAGATCGCTCCGCCCCGCGCAGAGAGTATTGCTATCGGTAACCTTCAGTACGGAATCAGCGCAAACAGCGCACATCCGGACGAGTCCTTCACCGTTCTTGAAGCCCTGTACACAGATCCTGAATTTGCGACCCTGCTTTCCTATGGTATCGAAGGCGAGCACTATGTGCTGAACGACAAAGGCCGTGCAGAGTATCCCGAAGGAATGACCGCAGAGAATGAGCCTTATGGCGGCTTTGCAGCAACAGCAGCTTATCCCGACTTCCTGATCCTTCCGGTCAAAGAAAGCGCTCTGTACGAAGATGCAAAGGCAACCGTAGAAGCATGGGATGAGAGTGTAGAAGTTTCTCCGTCTTTCGGTTTCTTCTATGACACGACCGAGATGACAGATTTTGTCACTGCCTACATGAATCTTCAGGACAAATATATGAACGCCTGCATGACAGGCAGCGTAGCTCTTAACGATGTTCTTCCGCAGATCAAGTCCGAACTTGAGTCTATCGGATTCTATGAGGTTCTCGCTGATACCCAGGCTGCTCTGGATGAGTTCCTTGCAAACAAATAATAATGAATGCTTGAGAAGGCCGGCGCGAATGCGCCGGCCTTCTTGGTGAAAACACACGGGGACGGTCCTTTTGTGTTTTCACCAAGTCAGAAAATCAATAATCCAGGTCGCAAAATGGATACTTTTCACAGCGTGCAAAGGCTAAACTGGAACCATAGAAAGAAAACAAGTTCGGTGAAAGGAGCGGAGCACAAATGAAGCAAAAGACAAAGAAAAAAGCCGGTTGGAAAAGCGTTTTCCGTCACTGGGAGCTGTACGCAATGATGGTCCCGGGGCTTATATACCTGATCGTTAACAACTACATCCCCATGGCGGGCCTGGTCGTGGCTTTCAAGAATTATAACTACAAAGAAGGCATCTGGGGCAGCGCCTGGTGCGGACTGAAAAACTTCAAGTTTCTTTTCAACACCAGAGACGCAGGCCTGATGATCCGAAACACGCTGGGTTATAACCTGATCTTCATCATCACGGGAACCGTCTTCGCTATCATTGTTGCGATCGTGCTTAACGAGATCAGAGCCTCTCTTCCCAAGAAGATTTATCAGATATTCATCCTGATCCCGTACCTGATCTCCATGGTAGTCGTGAGCTATATCGCATTTGCTTTCCTGAGCACAGACGCCGGTTTCATCAACAAGGCGATGGGAACCAGGACCAACTGGTACATGACTCCCAAGTACTGGCCGACAATCTTCGTGATCATCAATCTCTGGAAGAGTTTTGGATACAACAGCATCATCTACTACGCAACGGTTATCGGAATCGATTCTTCCCTGTATGAAGCAGCAGTAGTCGACGGTGCTTCCAGATGGCAGAGGATCTGGCATGTGACACTGCCGGGGCTCCGGCCGACGATCATCACCATGACGCTTCTGGCAATCGGACGCGTATTCTACTCCGACTTTGGTCTGTTCTATCAGGTTCCGCAGAATTCCGGACTTCTGTACGATGTGACCACAACCATCGATGTATACGTATATAAAGGACTTATGCTCCTCAACGATGTGGGACGCTCCGCCGCGGCAGGTTTCTTCCAGTCTATCTGCGGATTTGTCTTGGTCCTCACCGCAAATCTTGTAGTAAACAAAGTTGACAAAGACAACGCCCTGTTCTGAGAAAGGAGAAAAAAATGGTACAGCATGATAAACTCCAACAGACATTGATGCATATCCTGATGATAGCCCTGGTTCTTTGCTGTGTACTTCCGTTCCTCCTTATGGTAATGGCTTCTTTCACAGAAGAACAGACGCTGATCCGCAACGGCTACAGCTTTTTCCCGGAAAAATTCAGCCTGGAGACATATCAGTACATCCTCCGCAGCGCAAAGACCATCTTCCGCGGTTACGGAATGACGATCCTGGTGACAGTAATCGGAACCGTCAGCAACTTGGCAATGACAGTACTGTTTGCTTACCCGCTCTCCAGAAAAGACCTGCCGTACAGAAACGTACTTTCCTTCATCCTGTTCTTCACCATGCTGTTCAACGGCGGTCTGGTACCGACCTACATGATGTATGCAAATACGTTCCACATTAAGAACACGATCTTTGCGCTCCTGATCCCCAATCTGATGATGAACGCATTTTACGTGATCATGATGAGGTCCTTCTTTACCACCAGCATTCCGGAGTCCCTCATCGAAGCAGCCAAACTGGACGGTGCAAGCGAGATGAAGATCCTGCTGCAGGTGATCCTACCGCTTTCCAAGCCGATGATCGTCACGCTGGTACTGATGGTCGGATTGAATTACTGGAACGACTGGATGAACGGAATGTACTATGTGACGGACAACAGTCTGAACACGATCCAGATGATCCTGAACAATATGATCCAGAACGTGGAATTCCTTTCCAAGAGCGCAAGTGTAATGGGAAGCGATGCGGCTATGATCAAGATGCCCACAGTTGGTATCCGTATGGCAATCGCGGTGATCGCAGTACTTCCGGTAATGGTGATCTATCCGTTCCTCCAGAAATATTTTGTTAAAGGCATCGTGGTCGGCGGTGTAAAAGGATAATGTGTGTAAACAGCCCGGCAGCAAGAAGCAGAAAGCAGATTGCTGCCGGATTTTTTAACCATCAAGTTACCGTTGACAAGAAAAGAGGTATGATATGGAAATTTATAAGGATGTTAACAGAACTCCCAAAGAGCGCGCAAAAGACCTGCTCGGCAAAATGAGTTTAGAAGAAAAAATGGGCCAGATCGTCGGAGCCTGGGCACGAAGAGGAGAAGAGTGGAAGCTCGATGAATCCTGTGGAATCGGCCAGATCAGTACGCTGGAATTCCGCAGATGCGAGAGTATGGAAGAGGCAGCGGAGTGGCAGCGCAGCCTGCAGGACAGAGTCATGGCGGCAAGCCCGCACCATATTCCGGCAGTGTTTCATATGGAAGGCCTTTGCGGTGCCTTCATTCAGGATACCACTGCTTTCCCGTCGGGGGTGAACCGTGGAGCTTCTTTCGACCCCGAATTGGAACGGCAGCTGGGAGAAGTCGTTTCGAGACAGGAAGCAGCCTGCGGAATTACTCAGATCCTGGCTCCGGTCCTGGACATCTCGAGGGATTCCCGCATGGGAAGGCAATCAGAGCCTTATGGGGAAGATCCGACACTTTCCGCTGCCATGGGCGTAGCCTTTACAAAAGGAATTCAGAAGACAGAGACAGCCGGACGCCGCCCTGAATCCGCGGCAAAACACTTCCTTGGATTTCACAATTCACAGGGAGGAATTCATGGAGCCAATGTGGATACGGGCGACAGGCTTCTCTACGAGATCTATGGAAAACCTTTTCAGGCTGCCATCACGGAGGCGGATCTTCGCGGAGTTATGCCCTGCTATTGTTCTATAGACGGCCTGCCGATCCATGCCTCCAAAAAGTATCTGACGGGTCTTCTGCGGGAACAGATGGGATTCGATGGCGTGACAGTGTCGGATTACTGCGGTGCCGATAATGCTTTCAATGTGCAACATGTGACGGAAAACAAAAGAGAAACCGGGAAGAGATGCCTGTCGGCGGGACTTGATGTCGAACTTCCGGAAGTATCTGTTTATGGTGAAGAACTGAAGGCTGAATTTGAGAGCGGAGAAGCGGATCCGAAAATCCTGGATCGGGCGGTGTTTCGTGTACTGGAAGCCAAATTCAGGATGGGGCTCTTTGAAAATCCCTATGCACTCACCGGGGAAGAGCTGGCAAAAGCAGTTCATCACAATGAGGATGAAACTTTGTCGATGAAGAGCGCACAGGAGAGTATTATTCTGCTGAAGAATAACGGGGTTCTTCCTCTTAAAGGAACCGAGAAAACTATTGCGGTGATCGGGCCTCATGCTGCCAATGCCCGATATTATTTCGGCGGCTATACACATCTCAGTATGGTAGAGGCACTCCACGCGGCAGCTAATTCCATGGCAGGTGTCGGCGCCGGCGGGGATACAAGCACGATCCGGTATGAGCGGGTTCCGGGCACCAATGTGCAGGTCGATGAGACAGAGCAGTTTGATGCGATACTTCAAAAGCTTCATCCGGATTGCAGGAATCTGCTGCAGGTGTTAAAGGTGGAGCTTCCGGGAACGAAGTTTGTTTATGCGCCGGGATATCCGAAAGCCGGGGCGGATGAGAGTGGATTTGATGAAGCTCTGGAGCTCATCCGGAATGCGGATGCTGTTATCCTGACACTTGGCGGAAAAAACGGTTCCGGTTCCATCGCTACTATGGCAGAAGGCGTAGACGGTACGGACATTAACCTTCCTGCGTGCCAGGACGCTTTTATTCGGAAAGCAGCAGTTTTGGGAAAACCGATGATCGGTGTGCATTTTGACGGAAGGCCGATCTCGAGTGACGCTGCTGATGAATGCCTGGATGCGATCGTGGAAGCTTTTACACCGGCAAAATATGCGGCGGAGGCTGTGGTGAATGTATTGACGGGAAGATATAATCCCTCCGGAAAAATGCCGCTCACAACTGCAAGGAATGCAGGACAGATCCCGATCTATTACAATCATCCGAATGGGTCGGCATGGCATCAGGGCCCCAGCATCGGCTTCGCGGATTATGTGGATATGCCGCATACTCCCCGTTACTGCTTCGGGCACGGACTGAGCTATACCGATTTCACATACAGTGACCTCGAGCTGAGTACAAAAGAAGTCAGACCGGATGAGAAGATAGAAGTATCTCTGAAAGTCAAAAATACAGGAAGTGCTGCCGGAACGGAAGTAGTGCAGCTCTACCTGCGGGATATATATGCTTCCATGATCCGCCCGGTGAAGGAACTTCAGGGATTTGTGCGGGTGCATCTGGAAGAGGGCGAGGAGAAGGAAATTCGCTTTACAGTTGATCCGTCCCAGACCGCATTTCTTGACGAGGATATGTGCTGGAGGATCGAAAAAGGGGAAGTTGAGGTGCAGGTCGGTTCTTCTTCGGAGGATATTCGGCTGAAAGATGCCTTTACCGTTACGGAAACAGTCATGATCGAAGGGAAGAACCGAGGGTTTTATGCTGTAGCGGAAATAGCCTGACAGTATGCGGCGAAGTGGGCTGCAGGAGGAATGAATATGCTTCAATATCAGACATTTGAATTGATTTTTAAGGGAGAGGAACCTGCAGGATCCCGGTCGGAGATCGATCTGAAAGCAGTTTTCACCTGCGGGGAAACAAGCAAAGAAGTGGCCGGATT
This sequence comes from uncultured Lachnospiraceae bacterium, assembly GCA_902803215.1. Lineage (GTDB taxonomy): Bacteria > Bacillota > Clostridia > Lachnospirales > Lachnospiraceae > Blautia_A. The sequence goes on along the minus strand of CADCPK010000236.1, from coordinate 2,578 downwards.
TTATGCGGGGGAAGGAAAATATGTGGTGCGGTATCTCCCGCAGCAGACCGGCCGTGTTCATTGGAAGGTGAGCGGACTATTTAACCGCGAGGGAGAGGAGAAATGTCTTCCCTGCGAAGATGGAATCCATCACGGCGTGGTGAAGCCGGATGGGACGGCACTGAAGTTTGAGGACGGGACGCCCTGCCGGCCGTTTGGAACGACGGTATATGCTATGATGCACCAGCCGGAGAAACTTATCCGTCAGACAGTGGAAACCATGCTGGCTTCTCCTTTTGATAAGATAAGGACCTGTGTGTTTCCGAAGCATTACATTTTTAATGAGACTGAACCGGAGCGGTTCGCTTTTGAGAAAAAGCCTGAAGGTGGGTTTGATTTTCACAGGCCCTGCTACAGGTTCTGGGACGATTTTGAAAAGGTGATCCGCATTTTCGACAGCCACGGGATCCAGGTCGATCTGATCCTTTTCCATCCTTATGACCATTGGGGCTTTGCGGAGATGAAAAAGGAGGAGTATCTGCCATATCTGCACTATCTTCTGGCACGGTTCAGCTCTTTTTCGAACATCTGGTGGAGCCTGGCCAACGAATATGACTGTATGAAGGCGTTCACTGCGGAAGACTGGGACCGGATAGATTCATTTATCAGTGCGCATGATGCGTACGGACATATGTTGAGCTGTCATCATATGATCAGGCACTATGATTTTGCTAAAAAGAACATTACGCATTGCTCTCTGCAGGGAGATGCCATGACGGTCGAAAAATACAGGAATGAATTTCACAAGCCCGTTCTGATTGATGAGTGCGGGTATGAAGGAAATATTTACTGCCATTGGGGCCATCTGTCCGGGTTTGAGATGGTGAATCGTATCTGGTATTGTGTGGTGATGGGTGGATACTGCACTCATGGCGAGACATTCATGCATCCCGAGGATATCCTCTGGTGGGGAAAGGGTGGAAAACTGTACGGAGAATCTCCTGCGAGGATAGCTTTTCTGAAGGAGATCGTGAGCGAACTTCCGGGGCCGCTCGAGCCGGTCCCTTCCACGTTCCTTTCTCTTGAAAGACTGGAGGAAATGAAAAGGGGCCTTCATCCGGAAGAAGTGACGGATTTTGTCCGCGCTGTCATGGATATGCCGGCGGAGGAAGCCGAGAGAGTGATCGAAGATATAACGAAGGATACGCGGATATACACCGGACATTGCGGGGAGGAGGCGTACCTGGCGTATTATGGAAGGCATTGTACGGCTGTGGGGACGCTTGAACTTCCGCAGGCGGGGGCTTATCGGATAGATGTGATCGATGTCTGGGAGATGACACGGAAGACGATTCTTACAGGAGTAAAGGGGAAGGTGGATCTGAAGCTTCCCGGAAAAGAAGGTATTGCGGTGTTGGCAGTAAAAGAAGGATAATCCGCCGGTTGAGGCTCCTGATCGGAACGCAAAATCGGACTGTGACAGCCCACGGAGTAGGCTGCCGATTTCCTGAAAATAAAGAGAGGTGAACAGAGAATGAAATATACAAGTTTTCGCCCCGGGCAGACCTGGCTGGATACGAACGGTAAACGTATCCAGGCGCATGGCGGATCGGTTATTTATGTAGATGGAGTTTATTATCGATATGGAGAAAACAAAGAGTATACGACCGGTCAGGATGATATCTGGACCTGGGGCGTCCGTTGTTATGTTTCGACAGACTTGTACAACTGGGAAGACAAGGGGCTGATCATCCCGCCGGAGCCGGAGGATCCCGATTCTCCTCTTTGCCCGACCACACAGATGCTGGACCGCCCTCACATTATTTACAACAGAAGTACGGGAAAATATGTGTGTTGGATGAAAGTCATGAACAAGAACGGGACGCAGACGGAAACGGTCATGACATCGGACCATATTCTGGGACCTTATAAGATGGTGCGTAAAGGACTGCGTCCGCTGGGAATGGACGCAGGAGATTTCGACCTTGCGGTTGCGCCGGACGGGAAAGCGTACTATTATTTTGAGCGCGTACACTGTGAGACGATCTGCGCTGATCTGACATCGGATTATACCGATGTGACAGGGTATTACAGTACACATTTTCCGAGAGTGTCCCCTCCGGATGTCCGCGAGGCAACGGCACATTTTTACCGGAAAGGAAAGCATTATCTGGTCACCTCAGGGACGACCGGTTATCTGCCAAATCCGACAGAGGTCGCTGTTGCGGATACCTGGCACGGCCCTTATACCGTACAGGGTCTTATCCATACAGGGGACGGGACACACACTTCCTTCCACTCGCAGATCTCCTGCATTTTCAAAGTGGAGGGCAAAAAGGATCTTTACATCGCCTGTGCTGACAGATGGCTTCCCGAACTTCAGCATCTGGAGTATAATGTGTACAGCGAACTGTTCCGGAACGCCTTCGACCCGGAACGCCGGTCCGAAGACACCGTGAGGGAAATGCAGGCTTATCTGGGAGACGACTCCCACCGGAATACAGCCATATCGGATTATGTGTGGCTCCCGCTGCGGTTCGAGGGGGAGAGAGTTTTTATCGATTGGAAAGAGGAGTGGAGGCTGGAGGATTATTAACAG
>CADCPK010000235.1 GCA_902803215.1 uncultured Lachnospiraceae bacterium | reverse complement strand
GGCAAGTAGCGCAGCGGATTGCCGGTTTCCTTTGACTAGAAAGCCCGCGGAGCGAGCTTTCAGTTAGCGGCAAGTAGCGCAGCGGACTTTCTATGAACAGCAAAAAGGCAGCCGATCGTCGGCTGCCTTTTTTATCTTACAGTGATCCGTTCAGATTTTCGAGTGTATCGATAACGACCACACAGTCGGGCTGCACGTTCTGCATCACCTGCTTCATGATGTTCTCGGGCAGAGCAACGCAGCCGCCGGTGTACGGCTTGGTCGGTCCGAAGCAGTGAAGGAAGATCGCGGAACCCCTTCCCGGAGTGCCGTCTTCGTTGAAGCTGATGTTCAGGCAGTACTGATACTGATACTCATAATCAACGATGTGCTCGCTGTTTTCCATATCAAGATCCGGATAGTCTTTAAGGTCTACCATCTCATTGTAATGCATACCTTCTTTGTCGTCGCCCGACCAGTAGGTGTCGTTGTCAACCTGCGTGTAGGGAATCGCACATCCGGGATCGGCTGCGATACCGAAAGCTTTGTTGAAGCTGTAAACACCGATCGGCGTCTGACCGCATCCTTCTTTGTGCTCTTCATCGAGGCACAGTCCGTTTTTACCCACAAAACCCGGAGTGGAGAGGATCTGTTTCCAGTTGCCCTCCTCATCCCTCTGATGCATGGAAATGGTTGCCGTGGTGGCGTCCATGGACATGCCTGCAACCACAAAAAGCTGATTTACATTCTCATCCTGCGCCTGCGGAAGTGCAGTGACCCACTCGGGGGAATCGATTTCGTGCTGAATGGAAGCATGAAGGATATCCTCGGTCTGCTCGAGAAGCACGCTGTCTACCGCCGTATCATCTTCTGTCTCCGCCGCTTCGGCTTCGGCGTCCGCGGCCTCTGCTGCGTCATCTTCTGCTGCTTCAGCCTCCACAGCTTCTGTCTCCGCCGCTTCTTCTGCATAAGCTGCCTGTGAAAGGGCAAGTGCGCCGAGAAGGGCGAAAACGGTCATGAATTTTCTGAATTTCATATAAAACTACCTCCTTTTAACTTTGTAATGTATTTAAGGTTATAGCACAAGTGTTGAAATAATGCAAGATGGGGAACACAAAAGGACCGTCCCCGTGTGTTATCCCTGTGTGTTATTGTGCAATTCTACCCAAAACATCATAAATTACCATCATTTCGCTTTACATTATGTCCCAAATACGTTAAACTGAATATAGTATTATACACATTTTCTATGATAGAAAAAAAAGAACCTGCAAGTACGTAACCTATACCATAATTCATACTCAATTCGTTCACAGAGGGCAGATTTATGAGAAAAAACATTCGCAAAACCATCCCGGCACTGCTTTTGTGTCTGGGAGTCCTGTTTGTTCCTTTGGGCATTTTGGCCGGGGAAGAGGAGGAAGATTATCTGTACGTAGAAAACGAATGGAACTTTGTGGAGAATTCGCTGGATGTATCGAACGGAATTCCGAAAGATGCAGAAGGCAGGCTTCTGGCGATCAAAGAAGCCGGAAAGCTGGTTGTGGCTACCGAACCGTACTTTGCGCCTCAGGAGTTCATTGACCCTTCTCTTTCGGGACAGGAGCAGTATGTGGGCGCCGATATGGAACTGGCCCGGCTTATTGCGGAGCGAATGGGAGTGGAGCTCGAGATCGTACCGATGGAATTTACAAAGGTACTGTCCGCAGTTTCCGAAGGGGAGGTCGACCTGGCAATTTCGGCCCTTGCTTTCACACCTGCAAGAGCGCAGACGATGGAGCTTTCCAAAGGCTACTATTACACCTCGGGAGAGGACACCAATTCCCTTCTGATCCGCGAGACGGACAAGAACAGGATCAAAAGCATCGACGACATTTCGGGTCTCAGACTCATCGCACAGAGAGGAAGCCTGCAGGAATCTCTGGGGGCCGACAATATCTTTCATTATGAAGAATTTCTCAGAGTCTCTACGATTCAGGAGGTATACACGGCCATCGAAGAAGGCAGTTCCGATGCTGCAGTAGTAGATATTGAAAGTGCGCAGGC
>CADCPK010000234.1 GCA_902803215.1 uncultured Lachnospiraceae bacterium | reverse complement strand
GCAAAGTGCTTCTCAATATCCGCGTGCATCTTTCCAAACTGAGAACGATGGCACTCATCAATGATAAACACAACCTTCTTCTCATGGTATGCGTCCATCAACTTCTCATACCGCTTGGACTTTACCGCATTGGCCATTTTCTGGATGGTTGTTACAATCAGCTTCCGGTCCGTGTCCTGCAGCTGCTTCACCAGCACATGGGTACTGTCGGAATTATCGACACAGTCCTTCTCGAAGGAGTTATACTCATCAACCGTCTGGTCATCCAGGTCCTTCCGGTCAATCAGGAAGATAACCTTATCAATTCTCGGTTCATCCCGCAGCAGCTGCGCCAGTTTAAACGAAGTCAGCGTCTTTCCGGATCCGGTGCAGGCAAAGACATATCCGTTCTGGTTTGCCTCCAGGATACGCTTTCTAGCCGCTTTTACAGCAAAAATCTGGTACGGTCGCATCACCATCAGGATATTTTCCGTGGATTTGATGACCATGAACTTGTCAATCATCTCTGTGATGGCAGCTTTCCGGAAGAACTCCCCGGTGAACTCATCCAGTGTGTTGATTCTCTTATTCTTGGAATCCGTCCAGAAAAAGACCAGGCTCTTCAGGATCGGGTTATACATGCCGTTTTCCATCTCATTCTCATTGCAGAAATACTTCGTCTGCACGGAGTTCGATACGACAAACAGCTGCAGATACCGGAACAGCCCCTTGAAGGAGAACTTCCTGTAACGGTTTATCTGATTGATGGCCTCATTGATCTCCACGCCCGGACGCTTCAGTTCAATCTGAACCACCGGCAGCCCGTTAATAAGCACCGTCACATCGTACCGGTTCTTATAGCACACATCATCCTTATGCGCCGGATCCATTGTGATCTGGTGGGATACCTGATAGATGTTCCGGTCGGTATCATGGGAAAAGAAGTCCAGGTACACCGTCTTTCCATCATCCAGTGTCAGCACGTACTTATCCCGCAGTTTCTTTGCAGACTCGTACACGCTGTTATTCTCCATATATATGAGCACGCGCTCGAATTCGCTGTCGCTGAACTCCGCCGTTTCCTTCACTTCCATCAGCTTTCTGGCATTGAACTTTGCCAGTTGGGTGCGGAAGTTGTCCAGAACGCCGTCATAGTTCTTCAGATCGACATATTCATAGCCGATACTCTCCAGCCGCTCTATAAACTTATTCTCTACGTCATACTCGGATACTGCTCTCGCCATGGCATAGGTCTCCTTTGTAATTGATAATTATATTGTATCAAAATAGGAATTACGAATCAATACGTTTCATTTCAATTCAATACAATTCCACACATAAAGATACCCGGCCAGACACTCAAATGAGCTTATGACCGGGTATTAGGTTATTTGCTGGCAACAAATCCTATTGCCTCATATAATCCCCTGGCATTCTTTAGTATAAGCTTTCAAGGACATCAGTAATTTGATACAAAGCCTGTTCCAGCATTGGCATAAAATCTGTTTCAAACAGCAAATCATTTGCATTCACTGTAAACAGAAGCGCCTTTACATAACTGTCACCTTCATTCCCGATAGGGGAATACAGTCCATCTGATGCAATAAGGGAATCACAATTTTGCAAAAGTCTTTTGATTTGTGCTGTCTCCGGATAATCCGCACAATATATAATAGCATTGTTCAAATGATTGTGAACATTCAAAAAGCTGTTCTGACAAGACCTTGCATATCTTATGATACTATTCTCCGAATCCATCTCCAACAGAGCTTCGAATGTATAAAATGCTTCCTCGAAGCTGTTCTCCGCTGCCAGAGTCTCTTCCGCTATATTAATTACCGTTTCCAGGCTAATACCTGCCGAGTACATGCCAATACCGTTCCTGTCAGGTATGCCTTCTCCAGTCACAGGGTCAAAGTAATAACTGACCCCATCGATTACCTGCTGACCGGTAATCATGGCGCCAAGAGGGCCGCCTGATAAGGGAGAGAAATAATACAGTTTGCCGTCAATGCTGCAGAGCCCGGTGGCCAGAGAGCCATCGCTTCGGTTCATAAAATACCAATGATTATCAGCGTCACAAAGCCATCCAGTATGCATATAACCGGAATTGTCCACGTAATACCATTTTCCATCCACATCTTTTATCCAGCATCCCTTCAATGAAACGCCATTAGACATATAATACCAGCCGTTGTTGTCCGACTTCCAGCCGTCATCCACTGCGTCTGCCGCATATACAGATAAGCCCATCATGAGGGCCAAGGCCAAACTCATAACAAGAGTACGTATTATTTTCTTCATGGTTATTTTCCTTTCACAAGTTTTCATTTCTCACAGTATCTGCCTTATCACTGCTCCAGACTGTGGTAAATTATGGTTGTCGTAACAATATTAGTGATACATGAAATCCTGTAGCTGCGTTGCCACCGCAGTGGTGGGAAGTTTCAGAAACGACATATTAATCGGCCTTTTTCTCTATCCCCGCTTTCTTCAGCCAGTTCTTCACCCGTTTCTCCTGCCGCTCCGCCTCCGCCTCTCTGCCGGTTTTCCGGTGGATATCAACCAGTTTTTCACTCAGGTGATACATGTCTATGGCTAGAGTTTCCGGATCCTGCTGTCCCCTGGCCTGATAGCCTTCCAGGATGTCGATTCCTCT
>CADCPK010000233.1 GCA_902803215.1 uncultured Lachnospiraceae bacterium | reverse complement strand
CTTTATATCAGCGACCGCCCGCTGCTTTCGGGCGAACCGGTCACAAGGACCGGACTTACCAGCGGGAGGATCGCGAATATTCTCAAAGGCCTTGAGGCAGACGGAATGATCGTCAGAATATCTGACCGGGACGACCGCAGAATGGTCCATGTAAAGCTGACAGACGAAGGAACAGAGTTTTCGCAGAAGGAATTCCGAAGGATGGTGGATCGGCAAAAGCAGATTCTTGCATCGCTGGGAGAGAAGGACGGCCCCGAGTTTGTCCGCCTGGTAAAAAGACTTCTTGAATATATCAGGCAAAATCCGGGATGCATACCACAGACGAGAGGATAAACGGTACCCGATAAGGGTACTGTTTACAGGGATGATATCTTTCAGACGAAGAAAGATAAGTTTTCCCAATATGAAAGAAAGAGAGAACAGACGACATGACACTTAAAGATTTACAGCCGGGCGAGAGCGGCATAATTTCTGCGGTAGGCGGAGAAGGTGCACTGCGCCAGCATTTCCTGGATATGGGAGTCATTCCCGGCGCAGAGGTCACGGTGGAAAAATATGCACCGCTGGGCGACCCGGTGGAGCTCAAGATCCATGGCTACGAGCTGACTCTGCGTATCGATGATGCTGCCAAAATTGAGATGGAAAACAAAAAGCCTGCATCCGGAAAAGGGAAAAAGCATTCCAAGCAGAAGGAGCCTGAGCATCCCGGACTCGGTGAGGAAGGAAAATATCATCCCAAGGGCTCGGGAGATCCGGTGCCTTCGGGGACGCTCCTGACATTTGCTCTGGTGGGAAACCAGAACTCCGGCAAGACGACCCTGTTTAATCAGCTGACAGGCGCCAGACAGCATGTGGGTAACTTCCCGGGTGTCACGGTAGACAGAAAGGACGGGTCGATCCGCGGACAGCAGAACACGCTGATCACGGACCTCCCCGGCATTTATTCGATGTCGCCCTATTCTCCCGAAGAAGTGGTATCCAGAAACTTTGTTTTAAATGAAAAGCCGAAAGGCATCATCAATATCGTCGATGCGACCAACATCGAAAGAAACCTGTATCTGACCATGCAGCTTCTGGAGATGAACACACCGATGGTCGTTGCGCTGAACATGATGGACGAGGTGGACGGAAACGGAGGCTCCATCGATGTCAACCGCATGGAAGCGCTGCTGGGTGTGCCCGTGGTTCCGATCTCCGCCGCCAAAAATGAAGGCGTCGATGAGCTGGTAAGCCATGCGGTCCATGTGGCAAAATATCAGGAGAGACCGCTTCGCCAGGATTTCTGCGGTCCGGACGACAACGGCGGCGCGGTGCACCGCTGCCTGCACGCGGTCAGCCATCTGATCGAAGAACATTCGAAGAAGACGGGAATCCCGCTCCGTTTTGCCGCCTCAAAGCTGATCGAAGGCGACGAACTGATCATGAATCAGCTGGGGCTCGATCAGGAAGAACGGGAAACACTTGCGCACATCGTGAGCAGGATGGAAAAGGAGCGAAACCTGGACAGGAGTGCGGCGATCGCCGATATGCGTTTTTCGTTTATCGAAAAAGTCAGCGAACAGTGTGTGGTAAAACCGCAGGAGAGCAAGGAGCGTGCAAGAAGCCGCAGGATTGACCGGATCCTGACCGGAAAATGGACCGCGATCCCGATGTTCATCGGTATCATGGGACTGGTGTTTTTTCTGACCTTTAACGTTGTGGGGGCATGGCTGCAGGGACTTCTGGAAATCGGAGTAGGTGCACTGACGGAGGCTGTCGATGCCGCACTGACGGCAGGCCACGTCAACGAAGTGATCCACGGACTGATCATCAACGGCATCTTCGAGGGCGTGGGCAGCGTGCTCAGCTTCCTCCCGATCATCGTCGTCATGTTCTTCTTCCTGTCCATTCTGGAAGATACGGGATATATCGCCCGTGTTGCTTTCTTCATGGATAAGATGCTCCGAAGAATAGGTCTTTCCGGCCGAAGCATCGTTCCGATGCTGATCGGTTTTGGCTGTACCGTTCCCGCGGTAATGTCGACCAGGACACTGCCCAGCGATCGTGACCGTAAAATGACCATCCTGCTGACACCGTTTATGAGCTGTACGGCAAAGCTTCCGATTTATGGATTCTTTGCGAATGCCTTTTTCCCGGAGCTCAGCTGGCTGGTGACGGTACTTCTTTACTTTATCGGTATTATTATCGGCATCATCGTTGCATGCGTTTTCAAGAATTCGTTGTTTAAGGGAGACGCGGTTCCGTTTGTCATGGAACTTCCCAACTATCGTCTGCCCAGTGCCCGTAATGTCCTGCAGCTGCTGTGGGAAAAGGCAAAGGACTTTTTGCAGAAGGCGTTTTCCGTCATTCTGATCGCGACGATCGTCGTGTGGCTGCTGGGGAACTTTGACCTCAGATTCAATGTCGTGAGTGACAGTTCGGACAGTATCATGGCTGCCATCTCGGGCGTCGTGGCACCGCTTCTCAAACCGCTCGGACTCGGCGACTGGCGGATCGTGACATCGCTGATCAGCGGATTTATGGCAAAGGAAAGTGTGGCATCGGTCCTGAAGATCCTGTTCGCGGGCGGCGTCACTGCGGTCCTCACACCTCTTGCAGCCTGCAGCCTGCTGGTGTTCAGTCTTCTGTACACCCCCTGCGTGGCGGCTATCGCTTCGATCAGGCGGGAGATGGGAAACAAATGGGCGATCAGTGTCATCGTGTTCCAGTGCGTCCTGGCCTGGGTATGCGCTTTTGGTGTGCGGCTTATCGGCATGGCTATCGGAATGCATTGATCGATGTTCAGAACAGATACATGCATTGAAAAACCGGTTCTTTCCGGTATAATGAAAGGCGGAGAATTTAATGAACGCTTTGGATATCCTGTTAATTATGATTATTGTTATTGCCGTCGTTTGCGGCCTTCGCAGTATACACAAAGACCGGGTAAACGGGAAAGGATGCCTCTCGTGCGGCGGAAGCTGCGCAGGGTGTTCGGGTTGTGCGCGCGCGGGGGATAAAAAATGAACGTGCTGATCGTGATCATTCTGGCTGCCGTCATAGGTTGGGCAGTATATCATACCATACAGAAATCTAAAAAGGGCGGAGGCTGCTGCGGTGAACATGAGGAGACGGAAAAGCGGGTCAAAGTAAAAGACCGCAATGCCCGGAATTACCCTTATACCGCAGAGCTGAAGATCGGAGGGATGACCTGCGACAATTGCGCACGGAGAGTGGAAAACGCACTTAACGGAATGGCAGAAACGTGGGCAACTGTCCGGATAGACAGCAGCAGGGCGCTCGTCCGCACAAAGGATATTCCCGATGAAGAACAGATCCGTGAAACAGTAAGACAGGCAGGCTATGTAGTGACAGAATACAGATTTCAGGAGTAAGGTTCCGGCTTCCGGCAGGACACAAAGCGGCATGAAATGTTACGGAGGGAAAGATTATGAAGCTTACACTCAAACAAAAAGCCGCATTCGGTGTCGGAGCGGTCGGGAAGGACATGGTATATGCCCTGTCCTCCTCGTACATCATGTATTACTATCAGGATATCATCGGACTCTCGGCCTCGTTTGTCGGGTTTATCCTGATGATCGCGCGTGTGTTTGACGCGATCAACGATCCGTTTATGGGGATCCTGGTAGCCAAGACCCGCACAAAGTGGGGCCGTTTTCGCCCGTGGCTGGTATCCGGCACGGTGCTGAACGCGCTGGTCCTCTACGCTATGTTTTCTGCTCCCGATCTTAAAGGCGGCGCCATCATGGCCTTCTTTTCTGTCGTGTATATTCTCTGGGGTGTGACTTACACCATGATGGACATTCCGTACTGGTCCATGATCCCGGCAATCACGGCCACACCGGAGGATACCGAGAACCTTTCGGTCATCGGAAGAACCTGTGCCGGTGTCGGCTCTGCGCTGATCGCCATGGGGACCGTGCTCATGGTCAACTTGCTGGGCGGCGGTAACGAGAGAGTCGGTTTCAGTCGTGTCGCGCTGATCGTAGCGATCATTTTTGTCGTGACCGAACTGATCTGCGCACTTGTTGTCAGGGAGCGTGAAGGAACTTCGATGCACACTGCAAGTGTGAAAGAGATGTTTCAGGCTCTGTTCAGCAACGACCAGGCGCTGGTGGTGGTGCTTTCGATCGTGCTGATCAACAGTGCGCTTTACATCACATCCAACCTGGTCATCTACTTCTTCAAGTATGATATGGGCGGAGAAAACTGGAGCGTCAATTATACATTGTTCTCGACCGTAGGCGGAGCCTGCCAGATATTGGGTATGATGGTCGTTTATCCGCTTCTCAGGCGGAAGCTGACCAATACGGCCGTGTTCCGCTGCGCCATCACGGCGGCGGTAACGGGATATGCGCTGCTGCTCCTTTTCTGTCTGACAGGAAACGCGGGCAATCTGTATCTGCTGTTTGTCCCCGGTGTCCTGATCTTTGCGGCGAACGGAATATTGTCTGTTCTGACAACCGTTTTTTTGTCAAACTCGGTGGATTATGGAGAACTGAAGACGGGTCACAGGGAGGAGAGCGTGATCTTCTCCATGCAGACCTTTGTTGTTAAGCTTGCATCGGGCGTCTCGGTGTTTATCGCGGGCGTCGGTATTTCGGCCATAGGTCTTGTCGGGAATACCGAGGATCAGGGGCCGATCACACAGCAGAGCGCGGGCACGATCCTGGGGCTTCGTCTTCTCATGACGATCATGCCGGTCGTGCTTCTGGTATGTGCCATTCTCTTCTTCACAAAGAAATTCCGTCTGACGGATGACGTGGTGAAGCAGAATGCGGAGAAGCTTGGAAGGAGCAGGTGAGAACACAGGGGGGCGAACACAAAAGGACCGTCCCCCTGTGTTCGCCCCCTGTGTTTCACGAAAAAGGCAATTTTCGGAGTGACAACACAATTAAGACGGTGTATAATCATACTTATAGTAGAAACTATAAGTCCGGTTAAAGGCTCCGGCCCTGCCGGGACAGAAAGGGAAGGGTATGAGAAGACATAAATGGCTCAGAAACCTGTTGACGATCATACTGGTAGCGCTCCTCATCGCAATTGTGGCTGCGATCGTGCTTGTGGG
>CADCPK010000232.1 GCA_902803215.1 uncultured Lachnospiraceae bacterium | reverse complement strand
TTTCACACCGGCGAGATCATGGTATGTCTCATCCTGAACGGGAACAAAATTGCCGGGAGCGCGGAACTTGTCGAAAAATTGCGTGCGATACCGGGGATGACCGGCATATGCATCAATGTCAATAAAGAACGGTCCAACGTGATTCTGGGCAACCGCATTATTGAAGTGTGGGGTAAGAGTTATATTACAGACCGCCTGAAGGATATCACCTACAAGATCTCGCCCCTTTCATTTTATCAGGTGAATCCGATACAGACAGAAAAGCTGTATCAGAAAGTGCTGGAGTACGCCGACCTTAAAGGAACCGAGACCGTGTGGGACCTGTACTGCGGCATCGGAACGATCTCTCTGTTCCTGGCTCGCGCCGCAGGAAGAGTGCGCGGTGTCGAGATCATACCCGCAGCGATCGAGAATGCGATCGAGAACGCGGCGCTTAATGAGATAGACAACGCCGAGTTCTTCGTGGGTAAAGCCGAGGATGTGCTGCCCGAGAGGTACGCCCTTACCGGTGAGCGCGCTGACGTGATAGTGGTGGATCCTCCCAGAAAAGGCTGCGATCAGAAGCTGCTCGAGACCATGGTCACAATGGCTCCGCAGAAGATCGTGTACGTGAGCTGTGACAGCGCCACACTGGCAAGAGACTTGAAGTATCTGTGCGGGAACGGGTATGCGCTGCAGCGGGTGTGTCCTGTGGAGCAATTTGCTCAAACTGTTCACGTCGAGGTAGTAGTAAAGATGTCAAAAAAATCATAATGGGAGGCCGGAAAAGCCTTGTTTTAAGGGATTTCTGCGATCTGGGGACGTTGCTCCTCGGGTCGGCAGGAGTCCCTTTTTTGTGTATGACAGAACTGCTCGAGAGTGTAATTGTGAACAGTTTCGGCTACAAGAAGGATATTGGGTAGGTTGTGGACACAAGTATGTTATCTTGGGCAATTCTACCGGAAAGGCTAATAATTCTTGACGAATTATGGTAGAATATTAGAAAAAATCATTGCGTGAATAGGCAAGCTGAATTAGTAGTACGTGCATGGGCTATAAGCCATATAGTATACTAAGGAAAAGGACGGTGTGAAAAATGACTGACGCGCAGCAGAGGGAAGCCGCCAGACAGTTTTACTATAAATGGACTGGGAAGGGCAAAGAAGATGAGGATGCCCGTTCCTATTGGATCGATATTCTTGTGAACATCTTCGGAATGGAGAATTTGACAGATCGTGTGAAATTTGAGAAGAAGGTAGCGGGGGATAAGAGCAAAAAGCGTATCGATGTTTATATTCCGGAGACACATGTCCTAATTGAACAGAAGTCTCTCGGTATCGCTCTGGATAAGCCACAACCGGGCCATGACAATAAGACTCCGTATGAGCAGGCGAAAGAGTATGACAATTTACTTCCGTACGCAGAGAAGGCTAGGTGGATTATCACGTCCAATTTTGATGAGATCTGGATATATGATATGTCCATCATGAAACCGGAACCGACTAAGATTACGCTGAAGGAATTCCCTGCGAAATACCATATGCTTGATTTCGTGATCAACAAAGAAGTCAAAAAGGTTACGGAAGAATTGCGACTTTCCATCAAGGCAGGCGAGCTGGTAGGGAAGATTCACGACAGGTTTCTGGAGCAATATCATGATCCTATGGCAAAGAAGACACAAAACTCCCTCAATATTCTCTGTGTGCGTTTGGTGTTCTGCCTGTATGCGGAGGATGCAGGTCTTTTCGGTGATCATGATGCCTTTAAGAGTTACATCAATCAGTACGAGCCGAAGGACATCCGCCGCGCGTTGATAGACCTTTTTGAAGTTCTGAATACACCGGAAGAAGATCGAGAAGAGATGTATCTGTCTGAAGATCTGGAGAAATTTCCGTATGTCAACGGAGGGTTGTTTCAAAGGGAGAACATCGTCATTCCCAAGATTACTGAAGAGATCAAAGAGGTATTGATGGAGGCTGCTCAGTTTGACTGGTCACACATTTCACCGGTTATCTTTGGCGCTGTTTTTGAGAGCACACTGAATCCCGAGACAAGACGTGCGGGTGGAATGCATTACACGTCCATCGAGAACATCCATAAAGTGATAGACCCGCTGTTCCTCGATGATCTGAAAGCAGAATTTGAGGAGATCAAGAAGATTGACGTCGTCCGAACGAGAGACAAGAAGCTGCGTGCTTTTCAGGACAAGCTGGCTTCACTGGTGTTTCTGGATCCGGCAGCCGGCTCCGGAAATTTCCTGACTGAGACGTTTTTGAGCCTTCGGAAGCTCGAGAACGATGTGATTCGAATCCTGACCGGTGGACAAATGAGTTTTGGAGAAGTTATTGATCCGATCAAGGTGAGTATCAGTCAGTTCTACGGAATAGAGATCAATGATTTTGCAGTCACGGTGGCGCGGACAGCTCTCTGGATTGCCGAGAGCCAGATGATGAAGGAAACGGAGGACATCGTAAAGGTTGATCTGGATTTCCTGCCGCTGAAGACGAATGCTTATATTGTCGAGGGGAATGCGCTGCGGATTGATTGGGGGAGTGTGGTTCCGAAGGAAAAGCTGAATTATATCATGGGGAATCCACCATACGTCGGGTATAGTCTGCAGTCGAGCTCTCAAAAAGATGATATTCTCTCTATATATGTTGATGAGAATGGAAAACCTTACAAGGCTGCTGGTAAGATAGATTATGTTGCAGGTTGGTGTTTCAAGGCTTCTCAATTAATGCGGGGAACCAATATCACAACTGCTTTTGTAACTACAAATTCTATTACACAGGGTGAGCAAGTGGCTGGCGTTTGGGAGCCGCTATATATTAGGTATAATATACACATTGATTTTGCTTACCGAACTTTTATATGGGATAATGAGGCAAGTGTAAAGGCACACGTTCACTGTGTAATAGTCGGATTTTCTACCAGTACAAGTACGGCAAAAAGAAAGCTGTACGTTGATGGAGATAAACAAGAAGTTGATAATATTAATCCCTATCTCGTTGCCGCAGACAATATTTTCATTAAAAGTAGGCGAACTCCTCTTAGCGATGTGCCACAGATGCTATCTGGAAATCGACCGACTGATGGGGGCCATTTAATCCTTTCCCCAGACGAAAAAGAAGAGCTCATAAAAAAAGAGCCTGCCGCAAGCAAATATATAAAGAAGTTCATGATGGGTTATGAATTTATAAACCGGAAAGATCGTTATTGCTTATGGTTGGTAAATGCACAACCATCTGAACTACGCACATTGCCGGAAATACGAAAACGCATAGAAGCATGTAGAGAGGAACGTCTTAATAGTCCCGATGTAGGACGTCAGAAACTTGCTGATATCCCGCATCTATTTCGTGAACAGTTAAATCCAGACTACACAGTTGTTGTTCCAAAGGTGTCTTCTGAGCGTCGTCGTTATATACCTATGGGATATCTAGATAGTGGGACTATTGCTGGCGATAAATTGTTTATCGTACCAGATGCAACACTGTATCATTTCGGAGTTCTTATTTCAAATGTTCACATGGCTTGGATGAGAGCATTTACAGGGCGCTTAAAAAGCGACTATAGTTATTCCATTTTTATAGATTATAATTGTTTCATATGGCCGAAAATCTCTGAAGGGAAAAAGAAGACAATAGCTGAAACTGCCCAAATGATATTGGATGCAAGAGCAATGTATCCGGATCAGACATTGGCTGATCTCTATGACCCGCTGACCATGCCCCCAGAACTCCGCAAAGCCCACCAACTGAATGATGCCGCTGTCATGAAAGCCTACGGAATGCCGATCAAGGAAACCGATGAAGCAGCCTGTGTGGCATGGTTGATGCGATTGTATCAGGAAAAGGTGGCGGAGCTGGAGAAAAAATAGGAGATTAGAAAATGTCAGTGCCAAAATATAATGAGATGTATGGTGTACTGTTGAAGGCGTTAGCCGACGGGAAAGTGCACAAGATAAATGAAGTCCGTCAGAATGTTGTCAATCAGATCGGATTGACCGAGGAAGACCTGGCGGAGATGCTTCCAAGCGGGAAACAGACCGTATTTGCGAATCGTCTCGGATGGACGAGATCGTATCTGAAACATGCGGGCTTAATCGACTGTCCGCGCAGAGGAGAGCTGGTGCTCACCGATGCCGGTGTTGCGGTCCTTCCCGATGCCGATATTATCGATGAACAATATCTTTTGAAATATGATTCTTTCCGTGCATTTGTGAATGCTGAAGCAACAGTGTCTGATCCGCTTCCCGAGAGTAAGGAAAAGTCTCCGGAGGAAATTCTGGAGGCCGCTCATGCGGAGCTGAATGCCGCGTTGGCAGCAGATCTCATGAGTGAGATCATGAAACTGGAACCCACAGATTTTGAAAAGCTGGTGATCAAACTGCTTCTTGCCATGGGATATGGCAGCGGAATAGACGATGCGGGCCTTGTGACAAAGCCTTCAAATGACGGAGGCATCGACGGGATCATAAAGGAAGATCAGCTTGGATTCAGCTCGATCTATATTCAGGCGAAACGCTGGGATCCCGATACAAGTATAAGCAAGCCCGAGATCCAGAAGTTCGTGGGAGCTCTTCAGGAGCATAAAGCAGCGAAGGGATTGTTCATCTCAACAGCCAAGTATTCACAGGGAGCCAAGAACTATGCGGAAACAACTGGGATTGTTTTGGTTGATGGGCAGCAGCTTACAAGGCTGATGATCAAATTCAATCTCGGGGTGTCGATCGAGCATGTTTACGAGGTGAAGAAGATCGATACAGACTTTTTCATTGATGGATTTTAACACTTAGGGGAGGTTTTACAAGTGTCTCAGGGCAAAAGCAAAGTGATTGTTCCGGAGCTACCATCACCGGAAATGAAAGTCGGTGTCTATGTATATACGGCGATGAGAAGGCAGGAAGAAGCAGGTTTTTACATTTACCGAGCAAGAGATTGACGAGATGTGTACAGTAAAGTGGTCGAAGGAAAACTTCCATCCCGAGATCTGGGAGGACGGGGATAATCATATCAGCGCGTCCCTGACCGGCTTTAACTTTTCCTCCGACGGATGGCAGACCGATAAGGACGGGATCAAATGCCTTAGAGTGTCGGGTGATGCAAGAGTTACCATTCCTTATCATATCTTTGCAAAGGATTTCAGGACAACGGGAAAGACGATCGAGATGGAGTTCTCGACAAGGAACGTGCTCGACTATGATGCTGTCATCCTGTCCTGCATGAGCGGAGACAGGGGCCTGTCGCTTACGGCCCAAAAGGCTCTGCTGAAATCGGAGCAGAGTGAGATCTCCACGCAGTATAAGGATGACGAGCATGAAGCACTGGACTATATTGCGGCCAAGGCCAGAGAACTCGGTGTGGAAGAGGAGAAAGCCATCATCCCCACACTCGTCAAGCTTGACAGGCAGAGGGTGGCCAAAAACGATGACACCCTTCCCTACGAATCCATGAAGATTGATCGTCTCCGCGGAGGCGCTATCAGTTTCTCAGAAACCAAAGAGTATGGGGAGGTGGAGATACGCGAAGAAGGGGATAAAGTCCTCATCAGTATAATTGGTGTGGATGACGAAGGATCCTTCTCCGCCGCATCTGCGTTCAGCATTGACGAATTCATGAATGGCGAGGACAACTGGCTGGAGCAAGCCATAGGATCCATACTGTTCTACGGG
>CADCPK010000231.1 GCA_902803215.1 uncultured Lachnospiraceae bacterium | reverse complement strand
CTCGTACCAGGCGGGATCGATCACCTTCTCCCCCTTCTGCGGGAAATGGATGTATTCCGAGGCGCAGACCGCGAGCAGGAAGGCCAAAACCGCCAGCCCCGCGATGAGAACCTGCTTTTTGTGCTCGTTGAAAAAGGATTCCATGGCGCTCCCTCCTTTCCCCGGAATAGCTGCAATGCCTGATAGACCAGTCTCTATCGTACGAACAGTTCCTTCCGCTTCCCGTAATAAACGGCATTCAGCAGAATGATCACAGCCAGTGGGATCTGCCGGGCAATCATGAGCCCGATGGAATAGGACTCGCTCACCGGATCCGAGATCCTGGTAAGATCCGCACCAAACATGGCCACGCCATATACCACCAACAGGATCAGGAAACAAACCCAGGCGTGACGTCGAAATCCAGCCAGCAGGATCCATACAATGATGCTACCCACGCCGATCAGAAGAAACCACACGCCAAATACCCTTCCGGTTCCGGCATCGTAAAACAAAGGTTCCGCACCCGGTACGTTGACCATGGACGGGCCGAATGACAAAGCGCTGATCAGGAGATTCCATGCGCAGAACACAGCCAGGAATCCCCGCGTCAGGAAGTGGTGCCATTTCAATGGCAGATCCTTCTGTAGACACATCTCACTCGAAATCAGATCTCTTCTTTCAACAGCTTCCATATTCTCTCCCCCTTTCCGAACAAATCCGGTATATGCTGCTATGACAACCTTGCGGATTCGAAAACCTGATCCGTACATTCTTTCTATTATGTTAAATGGCTTAATTTTCCGTCTTTTTGTATTTCTATTATACTATATCCCTTTCGTTATGTCAATGCCTGCAGGTGTGTGCCATCGAGTCGATCACAGATTATGCAAGGCGGAGTAATTCAGCAGCAAGCAAAGACCTTGCTCAGCGATCATGAAATCTTGCTTTCGCTCTTTAAACGCCTTTCTTAAACACACCCCTATTCACTATTTGTTTTCTATCATACCGGCTTACCCAGTAGCATGAGCGCCTGTTCATACCACTCATCAGATGCGATACAACGGTACTCGTTAAAATACTTCCGACCACCCTCAGTTCCCAGCAGATAGAACATATTGTGCTCCGGGTATTCGATCGTCATACGCACTTCCCCGATGCTATCTCCAGGCTCAATTACTTTTATCATCTTCCTGATGCGGAAAGTGGATGTCGAAAGGAGATCTAAGAAGGCCTGCAAACGATCTTCGCTGATTTCATATGCGTCATCCTCCACATACTCCACAGTTTTCCAAACAACAACAGTCCCATCTTCATAGGTCCGTTCCTGTTCCACTGGTTCAAAATGACTGACCGTTACTTTTATTGGACCGGCTATCTCTCTCCACGCCGGATCCATGACTTTCTCACCCGCCACTGGCCAATAAACATATTCCGCCCCGGTGATGAGAAGAAGTATCACCAACACGACCAGCCCACCAATGAATAGGTGTTTCTTATGTCTATAAAAGAACTCTTCCATGCTTTATGGTCCTCCCACAGTATTCTGCTCTTCCTTGGGTATTAATATGATACCACTTTTTGTGAAGGCAAACCGCAAAACGGTTTGCCCTCGCTGTCATTCTATACTTATTAATACGATTGTTCATCGTCCTTTTGGACATCCTTTTCGAATAATTTGGGCATTTTTTGATAAACAATAAAAAAGCAAAGACGCACAGCCTTTGCTTTCAGAAATCACGGCTTCATACCCTTCTTGTCATTATGTTTTAATAAATGAGGCGCTCACACACCTCTTCTGCCAGCATCCTTAATATCGTGAAGTCAACATTTGCGCATATATCGAAGCTTTGGTTCTCCGTCACCCAAAATAGTTCTAGCACATCGTCTTTCCTCGAACAGAAAACCCGGATTCCTTCAATGCTTTCATACCACTCTTCATCATTCTCTGCATCGATGTGCATGCTCTGGGCGTTATCTCCGATATAGTCCTGTGAAAAAATAATGACTTTCTTTGAATCAGCATCCATTATATACTCGATAATCAAATCCCGATCATTCTCGAAAATGTTCGATATGTGGAATCCTTTAGGCGTCTTAGGCTTGATAGTGGTAAACTCTTTTAGACTCGGCCCTCTATTATCCGTCTGATAAATCACACGATAAGATCTCCCATCTGGCTCCAACTCCAGTCGAAATCCTGCGTGGGACTGATGTAGTCCTAACGCTCCAATAGGCACCATTACCGCCAGCAGCACGGCAACGACGATCAGGCGGCGCACAGCCCGCTTCGATCTGCGCCAGCCGGTTTTGCGGATGG
>CADCPK010000230.1 GCA_902803215.1 uncultured Lachnospiraceae bacterium | reverse complement strand
TGAACAGATACGAGCAAAAATCCATGCGAATCGCCTCCGGCGATGGGATTTTTGCTTGTTGAATCATGTTCGTACGGCCTTAGCAGCGAGTGCTTCGGCCTGTTCTGAACAGGTACAAGAGAGGAACTTCTATGGAACTTGGCAGAAAACAACTGCTGTATCTGGTAAAAACAACAAATTTTGGCGTATACCTGGCTGAGGATAACGACCCGAATACCGATGAGAAGGTTTTGCTTCCCGCAAAGCAGGTGCCCGAGGGCGCATCTGTCGGGGACAGGCTCATGGTCTTTCTTTATAAGGACTCGCAGGACAGGCTGATCGCCACCACCCGGGAGCCGATGCTTCAGGTGAACGAGACGCATGTACTGAAGGTTAAGCAGGTCTCCAAGATCGGTGCATTTCTGGACTGGGGGCTCGAGAAGGACCTGCTGCTTCCGTATCACGAGCAGACCGTAAGAGTGAAGGAAGGCGACGAGGTGCTGGCGGCTTTATATGTGGATAAAAGCAGCCGCCTGTGCGCGACGATGAAGGTGTACCCGTATCTTCTCAGCAATTCACCTTACGGCATCGGCGATTCCGTCAAGGGCAGAGTGTACGAGAAGAGCGATAAGCTTGGCACTTTTGTGGCTGTCGATGACAAATATTACGGGTTGATCCCCGCAAGGGAAGGCACAACGAATGCGCGCCCCGGGGAGATCCTTGAACTTCGCGTCACAGGTGTGCGGGAAGACGGAAAGCTGAATGTCAGTGCGAGAAAAGAAGCCTATCTCCAGATCGATGAGGACGCCAAAATGATCCTCGGTGTGCTGGACGAGTTCGCGGGAGTGCTCCCGTTTGACGATAAGGCATCGCCGGAGACGATCCGCAGGGAGTTCGGCCTCAGCAAGAATGCGTTTAAGCGGGCGGTTGGCCGGCTGCTGAAAGAGGGCAGTATCGTGATCGATTCCGGTCACATCAGAAAGGCCTGAACCGCAAAATCAGAAAGATCGGTTATTATTCACTGCCGAATCGCGTACTCGCTGCGCGATTGCGGGCTAAAAAAGTAAAGCATACAGGGGTTCATCCCATCGCCGAAGGCGATTTGCATGGATGAACCCGTTACTATTCACAGCATTAAGGCTGTGAATAGTAACAATTGTCAAGGCATTGTCTATTGACACGCTATGAAAAATAGGATATTATATTTGCAACCTCATTGAGTGACCACTTCACAGTGGTACAGTAACAGCAAAGCAACATTAAAAGGAGGCTGTGATATGAAAAAGATGAATCTGTTGAAAAAAGGTCTTGGCATTTTTCTGGCAGCGACCATGATGGTCGGCTCCGCTTCTGCGGTATTTGCCGAGGAGCCCGAAGGAGTGGCAATCGATAAGGAAGCATTCGATGCTCTCGTGACAGCAGGCCCGGTGGCCGATGATGCAGCGATCGAAGCCAGCGAGTGGGCATCCGCAGTCAAGGAGGCAGGCGTCCTCAGAGTCGGTGGTGTGCGTACATCGTTCCTGTTCAGCCAGCTCGATGAGACCGACGAAGGACTCAGAGGCTTTGATGCCGGACTGTTCCAGCTTCTTGCACAGTATATTCTCGGCGATGCTTCCGCTTACGAACTCACACAGGTCGATTCCAGCACCCGTGAGGCGGTTCTGACGGACGGCGCTGTGGACGCGGTATTTGCCACCTACTCCATCACAGACTCCCGTAAAGAAGTCATCTCCTTCGCAGGCCCGTACTACACCTCTCAGCAGGCTATCCTGATCAAAGCCGGCAACACCGATATCACCGGACTTGACAGCCTGGCCGGCAAGACAGTAGCTACCCAGGCCGGATCGACAGGACCGGACATCCTTGCAGAGTATGCTCCGGACGCAGTCGTCGAGGAGTTCCAGGACGACCAGCAGGCACGTCTGGCTGTAGAGCAGGGCCGTGTGGATGCATACGTCACCGACTACACCCTTCTTCTCAACGCGATCGTGAAGAATCCCGATGCTTATGAGCTTGCAGGCGATGTGTTCGGACCGGAAGACCCCTACGGCATCGGCCTTCCGAAGGATTCCGACGGTGTTCAGTTTGTGAACGACTTCCTCAAGACCATCGAGGAGGACGGCACATGGGCTAAGCTGTGGCAGATCAGCCTCGGCGACCGTACCGGCATCGACACCGCACCGGAAGCACCGGCGATCGGGGAGTAAATATAGCTGCCGGCCCTCAGAGTGACCGTGAGATATGCAGGTTCAGGTTCATGAACATGGAATAAAACGGAACATGAGTATCCGTTTTACTGTTAACAACCAGAGTGGATTTTGGGGCTCCGGGAGCATGGCTCCGGGAGCCCTTCTTTTATCATGAACGACCTGATGGTAACGGCATGCTGCAGGCTGCATCTGACTCACAAAATTGCTTCTTTTATTTGCACAAGAGGTTATCATGGGAGTAAAAGAATTACTATCCCAGTATGGGGACAAATACATACAGGCGCTTTTCACGACCTGGAAGCTGACCTTCTTCGCTTTCGGCCTGGCGTTTATCATCGGCGTGGTGATCACGGTAATGCGGATCAGCCCCGTAAAGCCGCTCCGCGTTTTCAGCGAAATATACGTACAGATATTCCGCAATATTCCGGGTGCGTCACTGTTGATGATCCTGGTGTACGCGCTGCCGTATCTGAACGTGCTGCTCTCTTATTTCATGTGTGTACTGATCGCGGCATCGCTCATACCGGCCGCATTCTGCTCGGAATACCTGATGTCCGGCATCAACACGATATCCACGGGCCAGATCGAGGCCGCCAGATCGCT
>CADCPK010000229.1 GCA_902803215.1 uncultured Lachnospiraceae bacterium | reverse complement strand
GTATTCTTTTCCGAAATATGCCGCTACCGATTTCATCTCTACCGGGATCGCTGCGTATTCGTCGGTGAGGTCCGCATGGGAACCCTTGGTATCTATGATACAGAGGCTGTGTCCGAAGGATTGGAAATCCGCGTTGACTTTGCGGATCACGGGATCCTCGGGATCGTTAAAATCGATGTTGACGAGCGAGCCGACGGAAGAAGCCATCTGATCCATCAGTCCGCAGGGTTTGCCAAAGTATTTGTTCTCGGCATACTGTGCCGCGATCGCGATGGTGACCGCATCAACATCACCGTCATTGTAGAGCCCCGAGAGGATGTTTCCGACTGCCACTTCAAAAGCGGCGGAGGAAGAAAGTCCGGAACCGCCGAGTACTTCGCTGGTCATGAAGGCATGGAATCCGCCGATCTTGTAGCCTCTTTCCTTGAAGGCCGCAGCTGTTCCGCGAATCAGTGCTTTGGATGTGCCGTAATCTAGGTCGTCCACGTCGAGTGCGTGTGTGCTCACCGCGATCTGCTCGTAGCCTTCGGATTTGACCTGCATCAGTTCGTCATCCGTCGGTGCCGCCACTGCGATCACATCGAGGTTGACCGATGCTGCGAGCACCTGTCCGTGCTGATGGTCGGTGTGGTTTCCGCCTACTTCGCTTCTGCCCGGTGCGCTGTAAATTTCCACCTCTTTGTCTCCGAAAATCTCGGTGAAGCTTCTGAGCGCATGAACATATCTGTCTCTCTGGTGGTCAAGTACGCTCTCATCCGCGTAGATGTCCAGGAGAAGATCATCGTATTGTCCCTCTAAAAAGCCCTGAAGAAGTTCTTCTGCATTTCTTGCCATATGAGTATCCTCCAATGCTGAATGATTTATGATCTGTAATCAGTTTATCACGGTTGGGGAGGGTTAGCAATCGGTTTTAGATGGCAATAACGCATATCTATCATGCCGATTGTGCGGAACGGGGGACGGTTCCTTGACTCAGCCCGCGATTTACCGCAGGTTGAGTCAAGGAACCTGTCCCCGTGACTCACACAATTAAATGTAAAGGGCTTGCCCATCGATCAGGTCATAATCAGGCTTGCTCTCAAACTCAAAGCCTCCGGTACAAACAAAGCCAATGCCCGAAGCCTCTATCCCTTGCATATTCCGAAGCTGATCCTCTTCCTGCTCACATTCTTTAAGCGTCATAGGCCTGTCAAAGTATTTGCACTCATAGAAATCGTACAACTCTCCGACACGTTTGATAACACAATCGAATTCCCCGTTTGATTTTGTTTTGGGGTCATCATACCAATATGAGCCAAAGTCTTCTATATCCGGATATTTTCCTTGTACCGCCATCCTGTGGAAATACTGGAGGGTGATCCCTTCAAATCTTCGGCTTATGAATTGCTCAAGCGTCTTCTCAATTTTTCCGGCATAATATCGATCTTCCCCGATTCTGGTAATAGTGCCTGCAGATCCAAAGATAAATGAAAAGTAAAAGCGCATCAAGTTGTCCGTTATTTCATAAAACTGCTTTTTCTTGTCGTTTCTGCGATTAATTGGTTCGGTCTTCTGTATTGTCTCCATATCCAGAAGAACCTTTAGTTGTTTATCCAGCAGACCTGTTTCGCTTCCGCCCAGTCGCTCTCTTATTTCGCTGTATTTTTTCTTTCCATTTCCGAGAGTTTCCAGTATCCTTGCATCAAAGGTCTTTTGAATTTCTCTCAGCATAACGTTTTCAATATGTGATCTTATGATACCCGTTTCGGGCAGAAGCAGCCGAATGATGTTTTCTTTAAGGGTTGCTTTCTTATCAAGATTTTCCAGGACGTATGGGCATCCGCCAAACGTACCATAAAAAGCGACTTTATCCCGCACCGGCAGATCACTGTAGAACTGTGATGCATCGTAATAATCGAAATCGTGAATATGTTGGATCAGCGTGAACCTTCCGAATAATGGATTGTCTTCAGCAAGTAATTCCTTCATGATAGTAATATAGGAACCGCATAAAATCAATTTCACATTCTCGGGAAGTCTGTCGATGACAGCCTGCATATAGGAATCTACTTCGTTTTTCTTTTTTGTCTGCTTCAGATAGGGATACTCGTCGATGATCAACAGGATTCTCTTATCCAGTGTTTTTAGATAGTCCATCATCGCAAACAGGGAATCAAATCGAATATTCGGGAGAGATAAGCTCTCCGACACGCTTTTATAAATAAGCTCCAGATTTCCTTCGAATGTGCTGGAAACGCACAAATGGTTGACAACAATTCCATCAAACACCTTGGCAGCTTCATTGATCAGGGTTGATTTACCCACTCTTCGCTTTCCATAAACAAGAACAGCAGTCTTTTTCTTCCATGCTGACAGCTCGGCCGAAAGGGCTTTCAGCTCTTTTTTTCGTCCAATAAACATAGATATGCGCCCCCTGTTTTTCTGAATTATTATTCTCTGAAAATATTTTCAGAATAAAATAATTCTAATCTAAATGAAGGTCTCTGTCAAGAATCAAGAGGACCTGTCCCCGTATCTCATAATCCGCGCACCTCGACCCTGTCGATCGTGCGTTTCAGGATATCCCGATAGGCATTCATCTCCTCCTCAGTACAGGATGAAAAGCCGGGCTTCAGCACATTTTCGGAATCGCGGTAGGCCTGCAGATAGTACTCTTTTGCTCCGCGGAGCCAGGAGCCGATCTCTTCGAAGTCCCGGGCGGTATGCAGCTCACGCACCACGGTAGTGCGGAACTCATATTCTATGCCCGAGTTCATGAGAAACGACGCGGTCTCCTTCACCGCCCCGGTGTCCGGAGCATCAAGACCGGTGAGCAGCCCGTAATTTTCTATGCTTGTTTTGATGTCCATCGCCACTTTGTCGACAATCTTCTCTTCCACGAGTGCCTTCACTACGCCCGGGCGGGAGCCGTTGGTGTCCAGCTTGACAGGGTAGCCCAGCTGTTTGATCTCGCGCAAAAAGTCGGAAAGCTCCGCCGAAAGCGTCGGTTCGCCGCCTGTAATGCAGACGCCTTCCAATATTCCCTGCCTCTTCTTCAGGAACTTAAGGACCTCATCCCAGGAATATTCGGGTTGCTCTGCGACTGAAAGGACCAGACCGCTGTTCTGGCAGAAAGGACAGCGATAGTTGCAGCCACCCAGAAAGATGGTGCAGGCGATGCGGCCCGGGTAGTCCAGCAGTGATGTTTTGTTAAATCCACATATTTTCATGATTATTCTCTCCAAACGACAAACGAGGCTGCCTCATCAGACATTTCCATGCATGAATATTCACCCGGCGTATCACCGGTGAATTCATTTAGATATCTAATGAAACAGCCATGTTGTCAAAGGTATCCGGCAATCCACTTTGCCGTGGGCCGGTTAAAAACCTGATCAGCCAAGAAATCCCTTAAGAAGCGCTATGTCTTCCGGGGTAAGCTTGATGTTCGATGTAGCACTTGTACCGTCAGGGTTGGTCACCTTAACCTCGATGACAGAACCGGCGCCGGCTTTTTTGCCGATAGCCTTGATGAAAGGCAGGAATTTCGGATGTCTTTCCTTGAATTTGCCGAGCTGGTCTTTTGCCTTTAAAAGCTGCATTGGATTCATATATATTCCCTCCT
>CADCPK010000228.1 GCA_902803215.1 uncultured Lachnospiraceae bacterium | reverse complement strand
TCCTCAGAGCCAATCGCCTAAGAAAGACTAAAAAATCCGCTCAGGAGAGCCTTCGCGGATTAGTCTTTCTAAGGCGCTTGTCTCTTCGGGCAGGCACAACGGTTCACAGCCTGATGCCACTTCGCGCGGGGACTGCTGAGGAGCTTGATGGGTTGAGGCGCGAAAGGTAACTTTCCCAAAAGGATATGATGGTATGATAACACAACAGTTGTTCTTTTTTCTTCAGAAAGGTATAATTAAGCAATGATCTTTGATCGAGGAGGAACCTATGTCAAATCTTACCAAGGAAGCAATCAAAAATTCGTTTTTAAAGCTGCTGAATGAGCGGCCGCTCACCAGGATCACCGTGCGTGAGATCGCTGCCGACTGTGGCATCAACAGAAATTCCTTCTATTATCATTACCATGATATTCCGGAGATGATGGAGGAGATCGTCAAAGATGAGGCCGCCGCGCTGATCGCCGCGTACCCCGATATTTCTTCACTCGAGGAATGTGTGGAGGCTGTCTTCTCTTTTATTTTTGAAAACCGCAGAGCGATCAACCATATCTATCATTCGGTAAGGCGGGAAGTTTTTGAGCAATATCTTATGCGTATCTGTGATTATACCGTCACAACCTGGTTTGATGCCGCTTTTCCGGACGGAGGCTCCGGGCGAAATGATGACGTGGTCGATCGTTCCATGGTCCTTCGCTTTATCCGGTATGAGCTGTTTGGTGCGTGCATTGATTTTATGAATGAGGGGATGCCGCCGGAGGCGATCGAGGAAGCGAAGCAGCTGCTGAGGATGACGGTGAAACAGGGGACGGTTCGAGGCCACTGAAAAGTGGTCTCGAACCGTCCCCTGTTTCACATTATCGCTTTCTCTATCTCCCGATACACATCCTGCAGCGGCACCCCGGCGCTCCGGCTGAGCGCGGCGGCACTTTCGTACTCAGGGTAGAACCTGACTGTGCTGCCGGTCGTGCATTTTTTAACCTGTGCGGTGCCATAAGCTGTGTTCACCGTCAGGATCTCTCTTTCCAGGATCGTTCGTTCCATCACGCTTCTGCGTATGCCGATGGTCGTTGTCTCCCGAAAGATGATATTTTCGAGAACTTCTCTCTGCTCTTCTTTACAGATCACGGTGAGAAGCCACGCCGGACGGTTCTTCTTCATGAAGACCGGCTGGTAGAAGGCATCCCGTGCCCCGGCTTCCATCAGTTTTTCCAGTGTATATCCCAGTATCTCTCCGCTGCAGTCGTCGATGTTTGTCTCGAGACGCACGATTTGATCGGAAGAAGTCTGCAAAGTCGCTTTTTCGTCATATTCGATCAGCATGGCGCGCAGGATTCCCGGGCATTCATATTTCCGTTTTCCTGCACCCAGACCGATGCGGCGGATACGGAATTCGGAAGGAAGTTCTTTTGATGTGCGGAACGCCGCTGCGACCGCTGCCCCGGTAGGCGTGACCAGCTCGCCTTTGATGTTGCTGATCTTCAGATCGAGTCCTTCTGCAGCGGCAATATTGGTCACTGCGGGGACCGGTATGGATAATATACCGTGCTGACTGCGGACGGTTCCGGTTCCTTCTGTCACAGATGGAATGATCACATCATCTACATGCAAGTCGTCGAGGCATACTGCTGCCGAGACGATATCTACGATGGAATCGACCGCACCGACTTCGTGAAAATGTACCTGATCCACAGGAGTATTGTGGGCTTTTGATTCCGCCTCGGCAATGATCCGGAATATCTTATGAGCCAGCTTTCTCGCGTTATCGGTCATCTCGCCGGCATCGATGATTGCCGTGACCTCGGGAAGGCCTCTGTGTACGTGATGATGGTCATGATCGTGATGATGATCTTCGCCATGCTCGTGATCATGATGGTGATGTTCCTCCCCATGCTCATGGTGATGATGCTCATCATCGTGGTCATGATCATGGTGGTGTTCATGATAATGGTGCTCATCATCATGGTCATGATCATGGTGGTGTTCATGGTGATGGTGCTCATCATCGTGGTCATGATCATAGTGATGCTCGTCATCATGCTCATGATGATGCTCATGCCCATGCAGATACTCCATGTCATGATCATGGTTGTCCTCATCAAGCACTACGTCGAAATCGCACGCATCGATCGCCGACTTTTTCACTCTGCTCACGCGCACTTCATACCCGCTGAGTGGAAGACTAGCGAGAACTTTTCTGAGTTTTTCCTCATCGGCGCCCAAATCGAGAAGAGCGGCGACAGTCATATCGCCGCTGATCCCTGAGTTACATTCAAAATATATTGCTTGTTTTGGCATCAATATTTCCTCATGCCCTGTATCTGTTCAGGATCTGAACAGATACAGGGCAAAAATTCATGCGAATCGCCTCCGGCGATGGGATTTTTGCTTACTGAATCATGTTCGTACGGGTCTACGCTCCGCTTCCGTCGTTGCTAAACGTGTGCCACCGGCACACAGCAACTCAGCAGCAAGTGCTTCGGCCTGTTCTGAACAGTTACCATGCCCTTTCATTTTTTTTGGCCCACAGGTCCGTGTACCGCCAGCCTGTTGATCTGTGTGGCAAGGTACCCCGCCCCGTAGCCGTTGTCGATGTTGACGACCGCTATTCCGTTGGCGCAGGAATTGATCATCGTAAGCAGTGCGGAAAGGCCGTGAAAATTGGCGCCGTACCCGACAGATGTGGGCACAGCGATCACCGGACAGCTCACCAGCCCTCCCAGTACACTGGGAAGCGCACCTTCCATGCCCGCGACCGCCACAATACAGTTTGCATCAGAGATCTGTTCCGCGCGGGACAAAAGGCGGTGCATCCCGCTCACGCCGACATCATACACACGCTCCACGCGTGTCCCGAAATATTCGGCAGTCTGGGCTGCTTCCTCCGCGACAGGGATATCCGATGTCCCGGCTGTGCAGACCGCTATCTTGCCTTCCGGTTCCGAGATGGAGGGGCCTGCTTTCAGGATCCCCGAGACCGGATCGAACACCGCTTCGGGGATCACTTCGCGTACCAGCTCGAACTGCCGGCTGTCAGCCCGGGTGCCGAACACGGTCCCTTCTTTCTCATAGATCCTCTTATATATGGAAACCAGATGGTTGTCCGCCTTGCCGCGGCAATAGACCACCTCGGCAAAGCCCGTGCGTGCTTTCCTCCCGGTGTCCAGCTTTGCGTACTCCATCTCGCTGTAGCCTTCCTTATTCAGGATCGCCGCAGCGTCTTCTATCGACACGGTGCCTTTCTGTACTTCTCTCAGCACCTCTTCAACTTTCATCTGCAACTCCTTATAATCACCATCAAAAATGCCCGCTGATTCCGCTCGGCCCCGAAGAACGGCCTCCTCCGCCGCCCGAGGAGCTTCTTCCCGAACGATTCTCGTCCTTCGGTTTTCTCACCCTGGTCACGCGGCTGTAGAGAAAAACATCCTCCCGCTTTTCCAGGTGAAAGCTTCCGTCTCTGATATAAGCCCCGGCCGCAGGGTTGGACCTGACAGACTTCAGCTGCATCTTCATCAGCAGAGTGATCCCCACTCCCAGAACGCCGCCGAGTCCGACGATCACCGCCCAGGCACTAAGCGAAGGCAGATCGCGGGGAAGTGTTCCGTTGTCGTAAGCAGCCCCGGACTCCGCTTTTTTGAGAAAGCGATCGCACAGGTCGGCGTACGTATTGAATGCTTCGTAGTAATCTCCGTCGGAAAGATGTTCCCTCACATGTTTGGATATATACTGAAGGCCCGCATCCGTAAATGCATCGTACCCGAACCCGTCGCGGGTCAGAGCCCAGCTGCGCTGATCCATGGCTACAAGCAGAAGTATGCCGTCATTTGTCGCTTCGTATCCATACTGACTGCTGACAAAATACTGATTGGCGTACCCCTGCGCATCGTAGTTTCCCAGATTTCTCATGACCACGACCGCAACATTGCACTTATGCTCCTGACTGATATCGAACAGTTTACAGTTCAGCGTCTCAAACTGTTCCTCATCCAGAAGTCCCGGTTCGTCCACCAGCAGTTCGGGATGATAGATTGCCTGCGCCTGCACAGAAACAACAGGCAGGATCCCCGAAAAAACGATGAGCAGAAAAGAGGCAATGCAGATCCGAATAGTTCTACGTATATTCTTCAACTTCTCTCGCCTC
>CADCPK010000227.1 GCA_902803215.1 uncultured Lachnospiraceae bacterium | reverse complement strand
CGTCGGTCTCTTTGATCGGCATGCCGTATGCCTGCATGACGGCCCGGTCATTGTCCATATGAGCCTTCCGGAGCTCTGGCGGCATAACGGAAATACTCCCCAGTCCGATGCTGCAAAATCCAAGCTTGCGGGAGATTATACGTTCACCATCTATACGGATGAAGACTGTAAGACTGCTTATCAGGTGGATGGTGCTCCAAAGACAGTTTCCATTACAATCGCGGCTGACGGTGCAGCTGTGACCGGCAAAGAAATCACTGGACTTCCTGCCGGAGAGTACTGGATCAAGGAAACAGACCCGAACAATGGATCAACACCCGTGACTAACCCTGTGAAGGTGACAGTCGAAGCAGGAAAAACAGGAGAACAGGCGGTAATTGCTGAATTCACGAATAACATCGAGACGGTTGAGAAAACTTCCATAAAGGTACTGAAGACCTGGGCAGGTGGTGATCAGGAGCTTCCGGATGGTACAAGCGTAACTCTGGAGCTGTCAGCCACGGTACCCGGTACCGCAACAGATGAGGACCCGAACCCCGCACCTACGGAATATGCACTTCCTGAAAGTACAAAGACGACAGTTGTGCTGAACGGCGGAAAGGAGGGCGGAGACGACACAGAAGAGAATCCATGGAAGTATGAGTGGAAAGAACTGCCTGAGTATGATCAGAATGGCAAGAAGATCACTTATGCGGTGACAGAAGCCAAATACACAATAGGAACGAAGGAATACGAGACCGGGGCAGCTGCAGATACGACACCTGTAGAAGGATATGCGTTTAGCTTTACCAATACGGTTCCCACAGAGATCAATATCCTGAAGGTTGACAAGAACAATAAGGCGCTGACGGGTGCAAAGTTCCTTCTGAAGCGGTATACAGACAATAGTTATAAAGAACTTGATCCAATCTTTGTAGAGGAAGAGAAGGAAGTAGGGTCAGATGAGCAGAATAAGGGAAAACTCAAATTTGAGAATCTGACAGCCGGTCACTACGAATTGGTCGAAACACAAGCACCGAGCGGTTATGTGATCTGCGGGGATAATCCGAGATTCAAAGTGGAATTTGATGAAACTGCCAAGAAGCTGAAAGTGAATTTCACAAATACTTCCGATGGCTTGGTAAGCTACGACCAAGAAACCAACACTTTCACGGTGATAAATGAAGCAGGCGTAGCCCTTCCCCAGACCGGCGGCATCGGCACCACGCTCTTCACAGCGCTTGGCGGCCTCATGACAGCCACGGCAGGGGCGATCCTGACGATCAAACGGAAGAGAAAAACCGCATAAAACAACAAGACATGAGGAGCGGGGAAACCTGCTCCTTGTGTGTTGATGACGGGCTAGATAAATCTGACTGAAGTGAAAGAATAATTCGAGTGGGCAGGCCAATATTGTAGAAGCCAATGCTTTGCGCATTGATTGGAATGATGTGGTGCCAAAGGAGCGCTTGAACTACATCATGGGAAATCCTCCGTTTGTTGGACAAGCGCTACGCAACAAAACACAAAGCGAAGATATGGTTATAGTGTTTGAACGTGGGGCGGCAGAAACGAAACAAGATTATGTGATTTGCTGGTATCGCAAAGCGCTCGATTATATGTGTGAAGCTAACCATGCTATATATTCAGCTTTTGTTTCGACCAACTCGGTTTGCCAGGGAGAATCTGTTCCAACATTCTGGAAAGGAATGGTTGACAGCGGAGCAGAGATCGTCTTTGGATATCGAACATTTGTTTGGAACAATGAAGCAAATGAAAAAGCAGCTGTTCATTGTGTGGTTGTTGGATTTGGGCTAAAAGGAGATCATCGGCAGAAAACCCTTTTCAATGGTGATGATGTGTATAAAGTGCGCCACATTAATCCCTACCTTCGCGCGGCTGAAGACATATGGATTAATAGTCGATCTTCGTTCATGATCAGCAGCAATCCCAAAATGGTAAAAGGAAATGAGCCTACAGACGGAGGAAATCTGTTCCTGACAGCAGAAGAAAAAGATGTCCTTGAATTAAAATATCCTGCTCTAAAAAAATATATCAGACCATTCTTAGGGGGCAGAGAGTTTCTCAATGAGCCACAAGGGGTTTGCCAAAAGTATTGTTTCTGGTTTCAGAACGGTGATCCTAAGGACTATGCCGGGATTCGTGAGATAAGGGAGAGATTAGATAAGATAAAGGCAATCCGATCAGCGAGTAGCAGTGATCGAATCCGGAAAATGGCAGAAAAACCATATCTGTTTTGCCAAAGCCGGCAGTCTAAAACATCAT
>CADCPK010000226.1 GCA_902803215.1 uncultured Lachnospiraceae bacterium | reverse complement strand
TATCACTGATATGGAAACCCTGAAACAGAATATCGCCGAAAATGCTCTGCCGGAAGAGATTATCAACATGACCGTTGCGGACTATGACGAATTCCTGAATAAGCGTCGGCATATGATGGCTAAGCTGATCGAGACATACTATAAGCAGTTGTGATGGAATGGGAGGATATGCCTGGGTGTTCCAGTACGGGAAAGATATGACGATCTCCGCGCCGGAACACGTCCGGGAGGCGTATGCGGGGTATCTGCAGGAATCGATCGATGAAGTGCTGGGGGAATAGCAGTAAAGAAAACAATGTATTTCGAGAACATTTGAAGGGAGAGAGTTGGAATGAAAACTTATTCATTTTTTGTAGGTGGTAGTGCCGGGAAAGGTGATACATGGGACTATGATTTGGATGTCGAACTGACTGATGATGAGGCAGAACGTCTTGAAGCTTCTGCAAGGAAGGAACCGCGTTGGCGTTTGGAAGAAGATCCCGAGATCAGCGATATATACGATAAAGTGTATGATGCAATGATGGAAAATGAAATAGACAATGTTCCCGAGGATTTACTAGAGGAAGAGATTGATGATTTCCTTTCGGACTATGATAATTGGGAAGAACCTGAATACGACGAAGAACAGGGTTGCTGGATCAAAAAGACAATACCCATGACAAAACGCGATTTGGCGGAACAGTACCTTGATAGATATACATTCAATGTGTGTTATCCTCGGGATCTTCAAAGCCTCGGTGATTAATAACAATGGCATAAAACCTAATGGGATTTAAAAGAGTATGTTTTAGATTAAAAATTTTAGAACGAATGCATGTTATTTGGGAGACGAATTAAAATATTAGACGGTATGGAAGATTATGTGGGCAGGAAATTGAAGGAATGAAAAGCGTGGAGAAAAACGAATTCCTGGAATTATCTGAATTGGATGTTATGGAAGAATCCATCTGGAAGTTTGATTCTTCTATACTTCGTCGTTTGCTTCAGGATAAGACAACAAAAAAGAATATTCTCTGGGCAACGAGGGATTATGAATCACTTGGGCCGGAATATGGAGAAACATGTGAGATTCTTCCGGAATTGATCACCGGTGAAAGCACATTATTGATCCAACCAAGATCCGCAAAAGCTAAAGAAGAACAGATTGCCAGGACACGGGATAAGGCAGAGGTGTTCACACCAAGCTGGGTATGTAACTGCCAGAATAATCTTGTAGACATAGAATGGTTCGGTCGGCCGTATGTCTTTAATTCCGAAACAGATGAGGGTTGGATAACCAAAGAGGAACCGATTGATTTTTCGGACACAGGTAAAGACTGGAAACAATATGTGGATGCCCAGCGCCTGGAGATAACATGCGGAGAAGCGCCGTATCTTGTCAGCCGCTATGATACTGTAACCGGTGAACCTATTCCAGTACATGACAGGATTGGGTTGCTGGACAGAAAAATGCGCGTTGTAAGCGAGAATGCGAACACAGAAGAAGAATGGGTTGAATGGTCGATTCGTGCGTTACAAAGTGTATATGGCTTTGAATACCAGGGTGATAATGTGCTTCTGGCACGTGAGAATCTTTTCCTGAGCTATATTGATTATTACAAAGATCGGCACAGGAAAAATCCGGATACCGATCTGTTGCGAATGGTAGCTAATATCATTGCATGGAATATCTGGCAGATGGACGGTATGAAATATGTTGTTCCAAACAGCTGTCACGAAGCCACGGTTGAACAGTTCGATCTTCTTGGAAACTCAATTGCTACAGAACCATGCCCGGGTTGTAAATATGATAAACCTTTTTCTCATAACGGGATTTATTGCATGATACAGGATTGGCGATCCAAAATGTCGGTTCGATTCGCAGACATGATGAAGGGGTGGGAATGATATGCCGGAAACGACATTGACGAAAGAGGTTAGGATCCATTATGAATCAACCACATCCTACAAACTGATTTATGTTTTCCGCGTCAACGACGGAGCACACGAAGGCCTGCTGAAGGTCGGAGATGCTTCTGTCGATACAAATCTGCCTTATCAACAGCTTATTCCGAACTGCAACATACTAAACCAGGCAGCGAAAGCCAGAATCAATCAGTATTCGGTTACGCTGGGAATCAATTATCAGCTTTTGTATACGGATGTTGCTGTCCGTGAAAAGACAGATGATGAAGGAAGAAAAACACTTGAAGCTTTCCGGGATTATGATGTCCATGATGTACTGAAAAAATCAGGAATTGATAAAGTGCACCCGAACGGAACCAATGCAAATGAGTGGTTCCGGATTGATCTTGAGACGGTCAAAAACGCGATCAAAGCTGTAAAAGAGGGCAGAAAAACACTATACGGAAGTGAGATTACAGATATAAATCAGATTGAGATCGTACTCCGCGATGAACAAGAAGACGCAATACATAAAACCATAGAAGTCTTCAAGCACGGAGATCAGATGCTTTGGAACGCAAAAATGCGATACGGGAAAACAATAACAGCGCTGACATTTGTTCAAAGGCAGTTGGATAAGTATAAGAAAACGCTGATTATTACTCACCGTCCTGTGGTTAAAAGTGGATGGAATGATGATTTTAGACTTGTATTTAAAGACGGTGAATGTAAGTTCATTTATAAAGAGACGGAGACCGAAGAAGAAATACCGGAGGAAATTGAAAAGATTGATTATTCCAATGAACTGCAGTTGAAGGAAATGGAAAGGTCAGGAGAACCGTTTATCTATTTTGCCTCAATTCAGGATTTGCGTGGCTCCAGGAAAGTCGGTGGAAAGTTTAACAAAAACAATGCTGTTTTCAACATGGATTGGGATCTGATCATTAATGATGAAGCCCACGAAGGAACGCAGACCGAGCTTGGCCAGAATGTTGCTGCAGCGATAAAGAAAAAACATACAAAGTTGCTTTCGCTTTCCGGAACTCCGTTTAACATCATGTACCAGTTCGATGAAGACGCTGTATATACCTGGGACTATGTGATGGAGCAGGCACGGAAAAATGAATGGGATAAAACACATCCCGGCGATCCGAACCCGTACGCATCCCTGCCGCAGATGCACATTTTTACATATGATCTCGGTGATATCATCCGCGGCTATTCTCCTGAGCTGGAAGAGAAAGCATTTAACTTCTCAGAATTCTTCCGTGTGTGGACAGGTGATCCCCAGCGCGATGGTAAAGAGATTGCTCCTGATTCGGTAGGGGAATTTGTTCATAAGGGAGATATCGAAAAATTCCTGAGACTGATCAGTACGGAAAGTGAAGACAGCGCATATCCGTTCAGCACACAGGAATACCGTGATATGTTCCGTCATACACTATGGATGATTCCTGGCGTGAAGGAAGCCAAGGCATTGAGTAAACTGCTTCATGAACATCCGATATTCGGACATGGAAATTTCGGTATTGCCAATGTGGCTGGCGAAGGTGACGATTATGAGGAAACCCATGCATTGGATGCATTGGATCTGGTAAAACAGACGATCCGTGATAATGACTATTCCATAACGCTCTCCTGCGGAAAACTGACAACCGGCGTAACGATCAAAGAATGGACTGCCTGCTTCATGTTGTCAGGCTCCTATATGACCGGTGCTGCTAACTATCTGCAGACGATTTTCCGTGTGCAGTCTCCCGGCAGTGTCAATGGAAAAGCGAAAGAACACTGCTATGTTTTTGATTTTGCACCGGACAGAACACTGCGTGTAGTGGCAGAAGCTGCAAAGGTTTCCCGGAAGGGTGGAACCGGCGGAACCAGCGGAGAAGAGGAACGCCGTAGAATTATGGCACAGTTCCTGAATTTCTGCCCCGTAATTGCAATCAGCGGAACCACCATGAGATCCTACAGTGTGGACAACATGATGCAGCAGATTAAACGTATATCTGCAGAGAAAGCTATCATGTCTGGATTTGAGGATTCTTCACTCTATAATGACCGGATGCTTGCTCTTAACGATATAGATATTAGGGACTTTGAAGATCTGAAGAAAATCATAGGGTCAACAAAGGCTAATAGAACTCCTGGTGAAGTTCCTGTTAATGAACAGGGCTTTACAGAAGAAGAGTATGAGCAACTTCAGAAATTGAAGAAGAAAAAGAAGACTGAATTGAATGAAGAGGACAGAATACGCCTGGAAGAACTGAAAAAGCAACGAGAGGAGAAAAACAAAGGGATTGCCATTCTTCTCGGTGTTTCAGTTCGTATGCCACTACTGATCTTTGGTGCTGATGTCCCGATTACAGAAGATATAACGATTGAACGTTTTGTCGACTTGGTTGATGATGAATCTTGGGCTGAATTTATGCCGAAAGGAGTCGATAAACCGTTATTTAGAAAGTTTATTAAGTATTATGATAAGGATGTT
>CADCPK010000225.1 GCA_902803215.1 uncultured Lachnospiraceae bacterium | reverse complement strand
ATTGTTCAGATCTACGATGGATTTCGGGCTAATAATACGGGCTATATTGTCATGGAGTATCTCCGCGGATGTACAATAAAGGATCTGGTTAAAGAGGGCAGAAGCTATACTTTTGAAGAGGCGGCGAAAATCCTTGTTCCTGTACTGGATACATTGGATGTTATTCACTCGAATGATATTATTCATCGGGATATCGCACCGGATAATATTTTTATCACGGATGAAGAAAAGGTCATGCTGATCGATTTCGGTGCTTCGTATTACGCCGAAAAGAATGTTGACAAGACGGTCTCGGTCGTCTTAAAGCATGGATTTGCACCCGAAGAGCAGTATAAAACGCATCCGCATCTGGGCCCGTGGACGGATATTTATGGAGTAAGCGCAACGCTATACTATTTGCTGACAGGCGAGAAACCCGTCAGCTCCATAGAGCGAATTCCGGATGATGTGCTTAAGCTGCCATCTGCGCTTAACGGCGCTATAACGCATGAGCAGGAAGCTGTCATTTTAAAAGGTATGGCTGTACGTGCAGAAGACAGATATCAAAGCGCAAAAGAGATGAAAACTGCGATTCTCGCCTACTTGCCGGCAGAAGAGAATACTGATAAAGAATCAAAAGAAAATGACGCCTCCTGTAATGAACAGTCTTCCGACGGTATGACGCCTCCTCAAAAAGGAAATGGTAAGCTTACCGGGATACTTGCGGCAGTGGCACTTGTGGCCGTTGCAACTGCAATTGGAACAAATATAACGAGGCGTCCGGTCAAGGACTCCGATCTCACAGAAACAGTTACACAGACTGCCGGGGCGGCGGATGAGAGCGCCACAGAAGAACCGGTAGAATACCTCGTCACACACATACATTCAGACGGTACAACCACCACTGACAAAGGGAGTGTAATCGAAGGAAATGAACAAATCATCGTACCTTCACCGAATGGAGAGGAAGAATATGCGGCTGTTTCACTGATCAGCGGACAACCGACTGTCTCAATCGATTACTCTACGGGAGAAGCGAAAATTGAAGCGGATACTACATTTTCTCCGGTGAAACTCAAATACTACTATCAGACTGAATCGTCCGATGCTGATGCGGACGCTCCGACAGCATGGTTCGGGATGTTGGCCGATGCATCGGGTTCCTTAAGCTATTCGTTCTATGCGCCTGAACCCATCATTGTGGACGAAAACTTTCCGGTGAATGAGCCGCTCACTGACGAACAGATAGCCAAAATACTGGACCGCCGAAAAACAGATAACTATGCAATGGGCTTTGAAAATTACCGCTATTATATCGAGATGGGAGAGGGAAAGAACGAGTATTCTCCTCTTGCATACTGGGGTGGAGAGTCAGCTCCGCTCATCAGGGTTTCTGACCGAAATGTAATACCGTTGCTTGTAGATTCGAATTATATAATGGCAGTGATGCAGACAAAAACTCCCGGACCTCCCGGATGGTATGCCATCACAGATTCCAGAACCACAGAAATATACGAAACGCTCTCAACTTCCATCACACTCACAGGAGGAGAGCCTGTCGAGATGTTTGTTGATGAGGACAAACATCTCTGCTGTACATTTTATCGTTCTGTAGAGAGCGATGGCAATAACCGAAGGTCCTACGTGTGCGAGAAAAAGGAAGGAGACCCGACCAGAATCGGAGTGCTTCAAAGTCTGATTTCCGAGCTTGTACTTTCGGCGGAAAAGACATTTGACGATCCAAAATTCTCTTTGATGAGATTCAGCAAGGGTACGTTCGAAGACGAAAAGCTTCTGTGCAGAAACTGGACGGATGATCCGGCCAAAGCAGTAGCCGCAATGAATCAGACTTACAGTAACGGTAAGAATATCGGCGAAAAGCAGGAAGACGGGACACTGCTCTATAATTATGGAATCACATCAGATGCCAGCACCCGGACCGGGCTAAGAGCATTCCTCCATCTGCAGGCGTCTGAAGCAGATGCATCACAGAAGAGAGTACTCCTCCTGATGGGAGACGGTACGGATACTGACGGGGTGGGAACCGATAAAGATGAGAACGGCTTAAATGCAATCGATTATGTACAAAAATTGAAGGACAGAGGATATACGGTCGTGACTGTGCTGTTCCTGAGCAGTTCCGTTGCCTCCCATGATCCTGAAGCTTGGCTGAGCTCCTGCGCTTCATTGGGCACTGACGACAAGCCGTTGTTTTGGAGGCTCGATAGTGCAGATGAGGAGGCGGTGGCTGCGCTGGCAGATGAGATTATGGAAACATTGAAAACTGAATTCACCGAAGAAAAAACAGGAACCGAAAATAGAAGCGAAGCAAGTTGAGATTATAAGAGCAAAACGGCCCTGTTCGGAAATCGTTCTGAACAGGGTCGTTTTGTATGGCTTCGGTCTCGAGGAGCTCTTTATTAACGAAAAGTCTAGGTTTCGCTGTTTTACAAAAGCCTGCCGAGCTGAGAAACATTGCTCACGCTGGAGTTGTACATGTGATACAGGTAGAAGTTTTTCTGCTCCAACGCACTTTCCGTCACGCTCTCCATAAGGAAATCAACGGGATCCTCAAGCTGTAAATATTCAAGCACAAAGCCATCCACATCGTCGTTCGGATCAAGCTGAGAGAATCCGCACTCCGAAAGAATCTGATTCAGCCGTTCCTCTGTGATCGGAGGCACCGGAATCCTTTCGGACTCGTAATTGCTGCAGCGATCAAAAAAGATCAGATAGAAGATCAGGGTCGTTCGATCGATATCAAGAGCGCCTGTAATGTAGTTGCGGATGCTCTTTTCGCCTCTGCGATTTCTCTGATATCCCCGTGAAGATCCGGAAAGGGAATATACATCGTCCAGAAGTTCTTCTTCGCGTTCGTACTCCTCATATTTAAGGCCGATGACTGTCTCATCGTCAAACTGTTCCCATTCGGGACGATAAGCTCTGATCGCATCGGCAAGTTCTTTCTTTTTATCTGCAGGAAGCAGTGCCGGTTCACCGAAATATTCGAGCAGGACCTGCATCCAGTCACAGGAAACATAATCGAAGTAATAGTAGTTGAAGGCATCGTACACACCGCCGCATGAGAGAGGAGCAGTATATAAAAACTTTTTCATCTCTTCGGGAGTCATGCTTTTGCGCTTCAGCGCTGTGAGTCCGCGCAAAACGGCCATCTCACTGACAGCATCTTCCCACGCTGCTTTGTTCTGTTCTTTGTTTAAGGCTGCTTTCAGACACTGACTCACTCGACATTGAAGATATGCATATAAATATTTGCAGAAATAGTAGCGTGCTTTCTCACGAACTTCAGAGAACTGCGAAATATTATTTCGAAGAAATTCCGCAAAATGCTCCTCGTCAGGTGGAAGAGAGGCAATATTCTTCTCAATAGCGCGAGTGAGATGGAGCGTGTTGAGCTCGCCGCTTTTATCTGAGCCAAGCAAAATATAATCGCGCAGCTTCGTCATGCACAGATTCTTCCCGTTAAGGATACCTGCAGGCGGAGCCCCGATGTCGCCCGATTCCGCGAGGTGATTGTGCATTTCTTTCCAGCGTTCATAGCTGAGCCCGTTAGAGAAAGCGTAGATAAATTCTGCTTCAAGGGAGCTTCGCGCATAGAGTTTCTCACAGCCCCTTTCCAGGAGAAGGGCATTGATCTGTTCAAGATTATACTGTTTTACAAATCCCATGGCGATCAGACGGTATCTGCGAGGAATGTTATTCAAAACAGACACATCCTGTTTCATGGATTCTTCCAGATAACCATCGCTTTTATGTGCGCTTAATTCCGTTACCATGCGGTCAAAAACCGAATTTGATTTCTTTCTTTTGCCAGCCATATTCTTATCCTCTGAGTCACGGGGACGGGGTTCTTGCCTCACTGCTCCGCGCCATTATCATAAAACTTCGGGTATCGCCTATTACTATTATAACATGTTCCGACTGTTCCGAAAACCTCAGTTAAGCCATTATAATATTTAAAAACTTTTCGAACGTTTAAGTATGTAAGTGACAGAATCTCAGGACAAAGTTGCAGACACCTTTGCCTATAATGATAGGTAATAATGAAGGAGGAGGGGTCAATGAAAAAACATATTAATACAGTAGCCGCAATATTCGGAGCAATCGTCCTGGCAGTTCTTTGCCTTGGCTCCACAAACGTCTCTGCAGCAATCAACGATGGAATGATCATCCCCTATAGCAGCAACGGCTTCCTCACTGAGGCGGATGTCTCGGGACTCACGCTACAGGAACTATGTTACGCGCGAAATGAGATATTCGCGAAACATGGCAGAACATTCCGCAGCGGAGAACTCACAGAGTACTTCAGCACGAAATCCTGGTATAAACCGATGATCGATGCCGCCGCTTTTGACGAAAAAGCAAAAAGCATTCTGAACAGTTACGAAGATCAGAACGCCAGATTTCTTTTAAACTACGAAAAGAGCCCGGCGCATCCTGATGGTTATAAGCTGGACCGGGTAGGATATGATATCGCAAAAGTGAGAATACCGGCAGTAGTAGATGATTCTACCGGGACGCCCCCGGAACAGCCGACAGAATTCGCCAATAAGGGGTCTTCCTGCAACGGAGATGTGGATGGAAACGGGACTGACGAAAGCATTAGTCTACAGTGGAGTTCCTCGGTAAACGGCCCTGAGCCGGATAATTATTGGATAACGGTAAACGGAGTGAGCTCGGAGACGATTCACTGCGAGTATCTGGACAAATCTATCTACTTTGTAAGCTTGGATGGCCTGGCTACATACATTGTTGTCTGCGATGAAGGTCCCAGCGATGATCCGATCAGTACTTTCTTTATGTACAAAAACGGTCAAGTGATCACAGCAGGTCAGATCGACAGCGCTCCTCGCATTATGACGGTGGATTCCGGTGTGATTCATACTATAAGAGTGTGCAAAATATTCGGAACATTCTCCTATAATATTAGCTGGAAAACAGATGATTATGGGTACTGGTATCCGGTAGAAGAGGAATACTATACTCGAAATACAGCATATGCTTCATCATCCCAAAACGAAGCCCTTGTGCCGGTTGAATTGTATACAGAGATGGACACAAACAGTACGACCATCTATCTTGCCCCGCAAGGCTTTACAATCATCGCCACGGACGGCTATCGCTGGGTGAAGCTGCGTGCGAATGACGGACAGGAAGGGTGGTTCAACGCAGGGGACTACGAATCACAGGAGCTTAACGGCATGTTCAGACTGTTTTGGGCGGATTGAGCAGTCACTGAGAAACGTCCCTATGTACTCATTATGTGCTACACCGCCACGAGGAGGAGATGTATGAAAAATCGAATACGAACAATCCCTGAAATTATACTTTTTGCAGCTATGATTTTATTTTTAGCAGCAACTCCTGCCAGGGCAGCTGATATATTGGCAGAAGGAGATGGGTGGACACTGACTAGTGAAGGAGAATTGTCAATTTCAGCTGATTTGAATATGCATTATGGCTACAGGGCAGATATTCCCTGGCGTGATTATATGGACCGCATTGTTTCGGTCACATTCGCTCCTGACATTACATATATTGGATGCTATGTTCTTGAGAATGCTGTAAATCTGGAAAAGATTGTATTCCCCGAAAATCTGGAAACAGTAGACTTGAGAGCTTTTTCAGGCTGTACCGGGTTGAAAAGCTTACAATTTCCGGATTCCCTGAAAAGACTTGATTATTGGTCTTTTGCCGGGTGCACAGGACTTAAAGAAGTGACTGTCGGCAGCCAAATAGAAACATTGAATAACTATGTTTTTGTAAACTGCAGCGGCTTGGAACGCGTTGTAATATTGACTCCGGTTGAACACATTGGGTATGATGTGTTTGAAAACTGTACTTCTCTGGCAGAAGCATATTTTCCCGACACGCTGCAGATTATAGACTTGGCAGCATTTAATAATTGCCCCGCATTAAGCGATATCTACTTTGACGGCAGCGAAAGTGCATGGAACAAAATAGATGTAAAAGATTATAATGATGTAATTTCCGAAGCCGAGATACATTATGATGTCTCATATGATCCGAATAATATTTCAGTAAAGGAACCTTTGAAAATATCACCCGAGGTTGTCACACCTGACTATACAAGACAATGGGATTATGTAGACTGGGATGACAGCTATCCTTTTATGATGCAATATACTTTTGACTATAACATTTTTGCCCGTACGAACCAGAATTTTTTTCGACCTTTCCATGGAAAGAGGAAAAGTCTCGGAAGAAGCCCTTGCAAGAACATTCGAGAATAACCCGAATCTGTATGCCTTTGCGTTCCTCGCGGATAAAGACTATCAGGAGGCGGAGATATTGGGCACTATCATGTTTTATCCGTATAACGGGTTTGTTTCGCATGAGGACGGTGAATTCCGGGAACTTTTAGAGACATCGGACCCACGCCTTGATGAATATATGGAAGCGCTTGGGTTTGACAGCCTTGACGGACTGAAGCTTTATGAGAACCCGGATACAGGTACATGCTATGTGTATGAGTATGACAGATTTGATTTCGGTAATCTACAGTACTGGAACAGATACTCTACAGTGTGGGACAATTACATTGTTGTGATAACAGTGACAGGGCAGATTTCTTCTGTTACAGAACCGATCGGCGAGGCAGCGGAACTGGGCAGGTACCTTGCTGATTCGCTATATCCCTTATCCGGGCATCCCGTGGGATAACGTACCATCTTTAAATGAAAGTCATGTGTTTTGAACGATAAGAGAAAAGGAGAATTGTTAAAATGAGAAAAATGAGAAAAATGAGAATAATATTATCGGCACTTACAATCTCTGCTTCAATTGCATGCACCTGTTTTGGAACAGAAACATCAGGAAGTCTTTGGAGTGGAGACAATCTATATCAATTCGGAACTGTTAATGGAAACACATATGAAAATGAAATGCTTGGCTATGGAGTAGAGCTGCCGCCGGACTGGATATTTGAGGATGAAGAGAGCATAGCTGAAACGAATCAATTTGGTGAAGATGCTATGTCTGAAGAATTGATTGAACAAATCAAAGAGGCCGGGAATATTTTAGATATGTCTGCTGCTAATTCTCTTGGCACTCAAAATATTAATGTACAATTTCTCAATATTCCCAATGTATACGGGGAAGGTTTCGCAATGCTG
Organism: uncultured Lachnospiraceae bacterium; assembly: GCA_902803215.1. Taxonomy (GTDB): domain Bacteria; phylum Bacillota; class Clostridia; order Lachnospirales; family Lachnospiraceae; genus Blautia_A. The sequence goes on along the minus strand of CADCPK010000225.1, from coordinate 715 downwards.
ATTACTCCGGAGGCAGTGATAGATGTGATGATTCCGGAGTTAGAGTCATCACTTGAGATATCCGGATACGAGATTTCATCTATTAAAAAAGCAGAATATACAATTTCAGGGGAATCAATAACAGGCATTAAGGTGATTGGAACAATGTATGGTATGGATGTGTATCAGGACATGCTGGTGACAAAGCCCAACAATCTATATCTGGCAATGATAACGATTACGAGTTTCGGAAACGATAATGGGGATGAAATAATAAGCAGATTTTATAAACTTTGATATGACCCCGGAATTGAAGAAAAAGTATGTCGGCTAACGTCACGAACAGTGACTCGGAAAGGCGGATGGCAGAAGTACAGGGAGAAGATAACGTGAGAAATTACATAAACAATGTCTGCGACGAAGGCCCCATTGACCCAATGAAAATGTTTTGAATTCAGGAGAGGAATCTGCTATAATATATCATATTTTATGCTATCCTATCGAGGTTAAGATTCTCGTATGGCGTGCCAATACAATATATGAGAACATACGGGAGGTGATTTTTGTGACGCTGGTGCAAGAAGCGATGAGCATCATGGAAACGATGCCTGAAAAGAATCAGCAAATAATACTGGAGCTTTTAAGAGCGATGAACAATCGTTCGGTATTCAGCGAGGTGCCGGAAAAAAAAGTGGATGCAAAAATGAAAGCTGCTGTGATGGAACTCGCCGGACTT